>JADGBM010000008.1 GCA_015231515.1 Desulfobulbaceae bacterium | reverse complement strand
TGCTATTGCCACAGGTCTTGGTGCGGCCGGTTTGGAGAAAGGCGAAACGCAGAGTTCCTGGGCCCGGCTGGTCGTGGAAAAGCCGTTTGGTCATGATACGCAGTCGGCTATTGCACTTGACCGGATAATCAAGAAAAGCTTTGCTGAGGAGCAAGTTTTTCGAATCGATCATTATCTGGCCAAGGAGACCGTTCAAAATATTTTGATGCTCCGTTTTGCAAATACTATTTTTGAACCTATTTGGAACAGGAGTCATATTCAGTATATTGGCATAATAACTGCCGAGAAGCTCGGTGTAGAACATCGGGCCGGGTATTATGAGCAGTCCGGTGTGGTGCGGGATATGTTCCAAAATCACATGATGCAGCTCTTGGCTTTGACCTCCATGGAGCCGCCTTCCTTACTTGAACCGGACCGCGTCCGTGATGAAAAACTGAAGGTTTTTGGATCTCTGAAGCCTCTAAATGGCCAGACCTTGAACGACAATGTGATTTTGGGACAGTATGGTGCAGGTACTATTGGAGGAAAGGCAGTACCTGCCTACCGAAACGAGGATGGCGTTAACCCGAAATCCTGTACTCCGACCTTTGCGATGATGCGGCTCTTTGTTGATACCTGGCGCTGGAAAGGGGTGCCGTTTTACCTGGCCTCCGGAAAATGCCTGCAGGAAAAATTGACCAGAATTGTAGTGCAGTTTAAGGAGGTTCCGCACTCGTTGTTCCGTGGAGTGTTGGAGACAAATATTGCAGCTAATCGTCTGGTTATTGGAATTTACCCCGAAGAAAAGATTACCCTGCAGTTTGAGGCAAAGGGGCAGGGGCCAAGTCTCTGCCTTGAGCCGGTTGTTATGGAATATACATATCCCGAGGATACAGAGTTTTCATTTGATTCGTACGAAAAAGTTTTGTTTGACTGTATTCTAGGTGATCACATGCTTTTCTGGCACCAGCAGGGAGTTGAACGGGCCTGGTCGTTTCTGGACCCTGTCTTGGACTTATGTGATTGTGCTAAATACGAGAACACCCTTCAACCTTACGCAGCCGGTTCATGGGGGCCAGAGAGTGCCAGAGAGTGGATGCATCTTCTGGTTAATTGACAATTACGTATAGCGGAGTAGCCATGGAATCGTATTATCAGCCTGAAGATCTACCCAAATTTGCCGAGATCGGCCAAGAAGCGCCGGAATTGGCTAAAAAGTTTTTTGATTATTATAACGCTGTCTTTGCTGAGGGCGAGTTGAGTGAACGGGAAAAATCCCTTATTGCCTTGGCGGTGGCCCATGCTGTTCAGTGCCCTTATTGTATCGATGCCTATACGCAGACATGTTTGGAAAAAGGCTCGAATAAGGCGGAGATGACCGAGGCGATCCATGTGGCAACGGCCATCAGGGGTGGGGCTTCTCTGGTTCATGGGCTGCAGATGCGTAATACTGCTCAAAAACTCTCATTTTAAGCGGCACCACAGAACCGCAGAGTTGGGCTGTAAGGAGTTTTTATTTGTGCATAAAATAAAAAATCCCCCTGTGTTCCCCTTTTTAACGGGGGATTCAGGGGGATTTTCTGAAGGCTGAGACTTACTCATATTTGGTGCTACTTTAAATGACCAGTAAGCTTCCACAAATGGTTGAACCATTTTCTCAAAGTCTAAAAAGCAGGGGCTTGTCGCTGACCCGGCTCAAAAGTACAGTTCTGCAAATAAATGTCGGGCTTTTATGTAATCTTGCCTGTCGGCATTGTCATCTTGAGGCGGGACCGGCTCGGCAGGAAATCATGTCTGCAGATACTGTTTCACAGGTAGTTGAACTTTCTAAGCGATTCTCCTTTGGCGTCATAGACGTGACAGGAGGGGCTCCGGAGATGAACCCGCACATCCTTGATCTGCTTGGTGGCTTATCCGGGAGGGGCGCCAGAGTGATGCTGCGTTCAAATTTAACCGCCATGGATGGCCCTGGTCGGGAACAACTCATTGATCTCTGTCTGGATAAGAAAGTTGTGATTGTGGCATCGTTTCCAGCTTTGAATGAAACACAGGCGGAGTCGCAACGCGGTAAGGGTATTTTTCTGAAATCCATTGAAGTTTTACAGAGACTCAACGGGTTAGGCTATGGAAAAACGGGTTCGGGGCTAGAGCTTAATCTGGTTTCAAATCCCGCTGGTGCTTTTATCCCTAATAATCAGTCTCAACTTGAGGACAGATTCAGACAAATTCTGATGAACAAGTGGGGTATTGAGTTTAACCAGCTGTTTTCTTTTGCCAATGTTCCTTTGGGACGATTTAAGAAATGGCTTGTTGCTTCCGGGAATTATGTTTCGTATATGGAGAAACTGGCGCACAGTCAAAACCCCTGCGCTTTGGATGGCGTTATGTGCAGGTCACTGATATCTGTTGGCTGGGATGGGTATCTCTATGACTGTGATTTTAATCAGGCCATAGGACTGGGACTTGGGGGGCAGCAAATTCACATCAGCGAGCTTGAAGAGCTTCCTGTTCCTGGGCTGGAAATTGCCGTGTCTGACCATTGTTATGCCTGTACGGCAGGTTCAGGATTCACCTGAGGCGGGAGTATCAATACCTGAGTTTCAGGTTAACGACGTTGAAAAGGGTATGGTTTAGCAACAGTTATGAATAAGCTAGGACAAAAAATAGTTATTTTGGCCGTGGGGGTTCTTTGTGTCGGCCTATTTGTATACTTCGACCTTGATCAATATCTGACGCTTGCTTATTTGAAAGAGTCTCAGGCACAGCTTCTTGATATCTATACCAACAACCCGTGGCGCTTTATTGCCGGGTATATGGTTGTGTATGTTCTGGTGACAGGTCTTTCGTTGCCAGGGGCTGTAGTCTTGACGCTGGCCGGTGGCGGCTTGTTTGGCCTAGTTGTTGGTACGGTGGTAGTATCTTTTGCCAGTACGATCGGCGCCACTTTGGCCTGCCTTGTTTCACGATTTTTGTTGCAGGATTGGGTTCAGGGTAAATTTGGCGATAAGTTGGTGGCGATTAATCAGGGTATTGAAACGGAAGGGGCCTTTTATCTGTTCACTTTACGGTTGATTCCTGTTTTTCCATTTTTTGTGATCAACCTGGTGATGGGGCTGACGACCTTGCCAATACGAACTTTTTTTTGGGTTTCTCAACTTGGAATGCTGGCTGGGACTATGGTTTTTGTCAATGCCGGAAAGGAACTTGCCAAGATTGATTCCTTGAGTGGTATTCTCTCTCCTGGGCTACTGTTCTCGTTTGCAGTCTTAGGGGTTTTCCCGATCACTGTCAAGAGACTGCTGGTGTGGTATAAAGCAAAATTCATGGTTGGTTGAGAACTATCACTTTGATGATCCTCGTTTTTACGGTATAAGAAAATTTCATATAAAATCTGCAAATGTCGATGACAACAGTTACAGTTCGGTGGTTTTCGCTATTTGGGTGTCCCCACCTGAATAGTTAAATAAAATTTATCCTTAAGGAAATAAAAATGAATATTGGCTGGACTACCGTCGCAAATGCTGGCGATGCTGAAAATATGGCAAGAGAACTTGTTGAGGCTCATTTGGCGGCATGTGTTCAAATAGACGGCCCGATTACCAGTTTTTATCGAATGGATGGGCATGTTGAAAACGAACAGGAGTACCGGGTTACCGTTAAGTTTGTTTCTGAAAACACCGAAAAGATTGAGGCCTGGATTAACGACAACCATCCATATGATATTCCCCAGTGGCTTTCGATATCTGCTGAACGTGTAAACTACTCGTACAGGAAATGGGCTGAGTCTGGAGTTGAGCAAAAAACAGGACATAAGCCCAAGAAAGACGTATTGCGTCTGAGTAAGTTAGGCAGGAACTATTTGCGCAAGCGAAGGTTTCATGAAGCCGAGAATGTATTTCTTGAAGCGCTCGAACTCGATAGTAAGAATGCCTATATTCTGGTCGGTCTTGGTGATACCACTCGCGAGCTTAAAAAATACGAAGGATCGATCAGTTATTACGAGAAAGTGCTTGAGTTTGACTCGGTTAATGTTTTTGCCTTGCGAGGGATTGGCGATGCCTATCGGGGGATTTTGCAGCATAAAAAGGCTATCCCCTACTGGTTGCGATACTTGGAGTGCAACAAGGATGACATCTACGTGATGGTGAGGCTTGCCGAGTCTTTTAATAAGACTGGTAATTTTGAAAAAGCTGAGGCTTTCTATCTGAAAGCTCTCGCTGTTAACCCTGAGGATAAGTACGCTTTACTGGGCCTGGGAAGTTTATACTATAAGATCGAAGATGATGAAAAAGCCCTGCAACTTTTTGAAAAACTTCTGGGCCTTGACGGTGGCTACGTTGCCGTTCTGACAATGGTTGGCAATATTTATCGCAGAAGAAAAGAGTATGAGACTGCAGCGGAATATTACGAAAAGGCAACCAGTATTGAAGAGTGGAATACCTTTGCTTTATATGGCCTTGGTGATAGTCATCGAGGGCTCGGAAATCTGGAAAAAGCGGTGTTCTGGTGGTCAAAGATACTGCATAATGAACCTAATAACCAGGATCTGCTCACCCGGGTTGGCGATGCCATGATGAACATGGATCGTTCTGCTGAATCACTGGAACATTACATGCGCAGTTTGCAGGTTGGCTTTGACCTTTACGCTTTACTGGGAATGTCCAGACTTCATCGTAATCATGGCGACTGGCTGGATGCTGAACGATGTTGCCTTGAAATTCTTGAGAAGGTTCCTGCCCATCAACGAAGCTTGACTGAGCTTATAGAAATCTATAAAGGCATGGGCAATAAAGATAAAGTGAACGAGATTCAGTCCATTATTGACACCCTGGAGCAGGATGGCTGATTCAGGGTCTTGGTTGCATTACAAAAAAACAGAGTTTGGGAGATTGATTGTCTGCGCGGGGTGGCGGTATGCCTGATGCTGATTTCCAATTTCTTGTTTGACCTCTACTATTTTTACTCTCTTGGTAATCCGGAGTCTGGTTTTCTGGCCTATTTTTCAAGGGCTGTGGCCGGACTTTTTCTTTTTGTGGTCGGGGTCTCCCTGACGCTTTCCGTAAATAAAACAACTGTTTTGCCCAGTAAGAAAATTTGGCTACGCAGTGCGAAATTATTGGTTGTCGCTATGGGTATTAGCCTGGCAACCTATGTTGCGGTCGGACAGGATTTTGTGGTTTTTGGTATTCTGCATTTAATATCGGTCAGTATTGTCCTTGGTTATTTTTTCTTGGGATGCCCCTGGCTAAGTTTGATCGTCGGTATTAGTGTGTTGTCTCTTGCGCCATACCTTGGTGTGGCGCAAGAAGGCAGCTGGTGGCTGGTATGGTTTGGTATCCCGCCGGTGGGGTTTCATAGTGTTGATTATACTCCGCTGATTCCCTGGTTTGGCCCTGTGCTTATCGGTATTTTTGTTGGGAAGATGGTCTATCGGCAGGGAGAAACTTTGTTTAAGGGCAGGGGCGACCGGCACGGTTTTATTCTGAAAACGTTAGGGCTGTTGGGCAAAAACTCTTTGGTGATCTATTGCCTTCATCAACCGATTCTCTGGGGTGGTTTTGTGGCGTTTGGCATGCTTTAGAAGCCTCTGGTAAGGATATATGAACGATCTTATAGAAAGTAACCAGTCAAAACTTGTGAAGCTATTGCCTGGTCAGGGGAGCCAGAATGGTTTTATGGTAAAAACCAAGGCTGAGGCCTGGTCGTTAGTTTTGCTTTCGGTAAATATAACCCATCGCCTTGTTCAGTCACTGAATGGTTGGGAGATTCTGGTTAACGAGACAGATGCTCTGGTTGCCCGGCATCATCTTGAACGATATGAAGCAGAAAACAGTCGGTGGCCTACCGTTAAATCATCACCGGCTTCAAGCCCTGTTGTCAGTTGGTGGACGCTGCTGTTTTGCAGTTTGCTCGTCGTTTTTTTTAGTTTTACGGGGCCATGGTCGGATTCTATCTGGTTTACCCGGGGTGCAATTCAGTCAGGTGCAATCAAGGAGCAGTTGCAACTGTGGAGGTTGGTAACGGCGCTTACGCTTCATGCCGATATAGGCCATGTTATGGGTAATGTCTGCCTGGGCGGTGTACTCATTGCCTTTCTGGCAGGTCTCACCGGCACAGGAACTGCCTGGATGCTTGCTGTGCTGGCAGGCATTACAGGAAATCTGCTGAATGTCTTCTTCCACTCCGGGACCCATAATTCCATCGGTTTTTCAACGGCTGTATTTGGTGTTATTGGAGCCTTTTGTGGGATACGGGCTTTTCGAGACGGCATGTTGAACATTTTACTCCCTCTTGGGGCAGGACTCGGATTGCTGGCAATGCTTGGTGCGGGCGGAGAACGAACAGATCTGGGCGCCCATGTCTGGGGTATGATTGCAGGTATGGGGCTGGGTGGGGCGTATCACTATTTTGACCCAGTTCAGATTTATTCAAAAAATGGGCGATTGCAGAATATTCTAACAGCATCAGTTCTAGTGGGAGTGGCTCTTGCATGGAGTTTGGCATTGTCTGGCTGATTGCAAACCAAAAGAATATAATTAAAAGTGCTTGTAAATTTGTTGCAGTATGCTTAACTTGAGCTGAGTTTCAATCCAGCGATTTCGCATCTATTAATTTTTGAGGGTTACAATGACAGATCAAAATCAGCCTCCGCAATGGGGCAAAAAGAAGGGGCCGTCTTCTCCGGAAGAGTTGATTGCCGCCCTTCTGAAAAAGATAAAGGATAGTTTTGAAGGGGGTAGTGACAAAGGTTCAGGTGGAAGCCGTTCTGCATCAGATGAAGGGGGAATGCCTCCGGGCATCGGCAAGGTAATTCCGCAAATACTGCTGGTTGTTGCGGCCTTGTTTGTCGTTAATATTTTGTCGTCGTCCTTTTATACAATTGAGCCTGGAGAGCAGGGTCTTGTTTTACGTTTTGGGAAATTCCTGAAAATTACCAATCCGGGGCTTAACTTCAAGGTCCCACTGCTAGACTCTCTTTATAAGGTCGATGTGGAAACCGTTCGCAAGGAGGAGTTTGGTTTCAGAACTCGGGTTCCAGGGCAAAAGACAACCTTTGATAAACGGGGCTATCAGACAGAGTCACTGATGCTGACTGGTGATAAAAACGTTATTGATGTTGCCTGGATTGTTCAATACAAGGTTAGTGACCCCTTAAATTTTATTTTTAAAGTGAAGGATCCCCAGCAGGCGGTGCGGGATGTTTCTGAAAAGGCAATACGTCGGGTTGTCGGTAACCAGGACTTTGACTTTGCCCTGCAAAATCGTGAAATTATAGAAACCCGTACAACTCGTGAACTGCAGAGCACGCTGGATGTCTTCGAATCAGGTATAAGAATAGTCACCGTGAAACTACAGGATGTAAATCCGCCCGAAACCGTGAAGCCTGCTTTTAACGAGGTGAATGAAGCGGATCAGGACATGAAGCGCCTGGTCAATGAGGCTGAGGAAACCTATAATCGGGTTATTCCTAAGGCAAAAGGTAGTGCGAAGCAGATCCTTGAAGAGGCCCATGGTTATGCAGTCGAAAGGGTTAACCTCTCCCAAGGTGAGGTCGGCAGGTTCTTAAATATTCTGCGTGAGTACAGTGGGGCTAAAGAGGTGACTCGCCGCCGGATGTATCTCGAGACAATGGAGAAAATTCTGCCGGAAGTTGAGTCGATTTATATGCTTGATGAAAGTCAGAAATCTATCCTGCCATTATTTGATATTTCAAAAAACAGCGGCAGCCTTCCGGGCAAATAACCTAGAAACAGACAAAGGAACATAACTTTGAACTCAATATTACGATTTTTCTTTATTGGCATAGTCTTGGCGCTAATTGTGACGGTTTGGGATGGTTTTTTTATCCTGCCAGAAGGTCAGCAAGCTGTAGTTACGCAATTTGGTGCTCCGGTCGGCGATCCGGTAGTTGATGCCGGTTTGCACCTGAAAACACCTTTTATTCAGGATGTTGCTTACTTTTCGAAAAAGATACTGATTTGGGATGGTGATCCAAATCAGATTCCAACCAAGGACAAGACCTTTGTCTATATCGATGTTACGGCCCGATGGCGTATTTCTGATGCCCTGCAATTTTTGCAGGCAGTCAACAATGAAACACGGGCAATGACGATTCTTGATGATATTATCGATTCGGCAGCACGTGATTTAGTCAATAAGAATGATCTCGTTGAAATTATACGAAGTTCTGATTGGGCACCTGGTGAGAGTGCAAAAGGGGCCTCACTTGATGATACGATCAGCTTGGGACGTGATAAAATGGAGGTTATGATTTTGAAAATAGCCTCTGAGGCAACACCAAAATACGGAATCGAACTTGTTGATGTCATGTTCAAGCGTGTAAACTATACTGAACAGGTTCGCCTTAAAGTATATGAGAGAATGATCTCAGAGCGTAAACGGATTGCCGCTGAAAAACGATCTTTCGGTGAAGGAGAGAAAGCTGAAATTCTTGGTAAGGTAGAGCGTGAGTTAAAAATGATTACCTCGACTGCAAGCGAAGAGGCCCAACAGATTAGGGGCCGGGCGGATGCTGAGGCCACAAAAATCTATGCTGATGCCTACAGTCAGGATCCTGAGTTTTATGCCTTCATGAAAACATTGGAGAGTTACGAAAAAACCATGGGTAAAAATACCAAACTGGTTATCTCTTCTGACTCAGAGTTCTATAAATATCTTAACAATCTCTAATCCTGAGGCCCTGCCCCCGCAAAGCCGATGCTCTGGTCGGTGACCGAAAAAGGAATTCGACCCTTTTTCTCCAGGGTTTTAAGGAATTTGTCGAGTTGGATCTCTGTCTTGAACTGTTTCTGTTTCGTTTGAGAGAAACGACAGTTGCAGTTTGCCAGCTGGCCCTGGCACCAGGGACAGATTTCAACTGGACATCCGAATCGGTGCAACTCACCGTCTTTTACCGAACAGACCTTGCAGAGTTCCTTATTGATGTGGGCAGGAACATACAAGGGGAACTCACCAATGTTTTGATATTTTTCAAGGGCCTTTTCGTGGGTAGTCTTGAAAAAATCAAGTACCTCCTCGTCCCAGATTCCGTCTTTGGCTGTCCCCAGAAAGAGTGCTCCTTCGTGGTTTGCTATATAGAGGTAGGTGTCTATATTGGTGCTGATTGCAGTGAGGAATGTGCCATCCTGGTAGTCTAACTGACGAATGACTCGGATGGTATCGTTCTGGGCTTCAGGCAGATAACTGTAGAATTCGTGGAAAATATTCAGGGCAATATAGTCCGACTCATATTTGTCGAGAAGTTTTATGGCGTCTTCTTGCTCATCAGGTTCTACTGCATAATCGATGAGGAGAAGAATAGCTTTTTTGGTGTCTG
Organism: Desulfobulbaceae bacterium; assembly: GCA_015231515.1. NCBI lineage: Bacteria > Pseudomonadati > Thermodesulfobacteriota > Desulfobulbia > Desulfobulbales > Desulfobulbaceae > Desulfobulbaceae bacterium. Next base: position 49,145 of record JADGBM010000008.1, on the reverse strand, counting down.
ATAGGTTCACGGTGTGCGAAGTTTCCATAGTTTATTTTTTACCGCTCTTGTTTTAGTTGGTCAAGCCAGAGTCTGGTTTCGGTGGCCATCTCTTCTGCCTGGGTGATTGCAGTGACTACCGCAATTCGATGAGCGCCATGGGCGGTTAGCTCTGCAACATGGTTGAGCTTGATTCCCCCCATGACGGTGAAAGGCAGATCTGAATGTGATGAGAATAGTTTGATCGCTCCTGTTCCAAGAAAAGAAGACAGACCCTCTTTGGTCGATGTCGGAAAGATAGGTCCGATATTATAGTAGGAAGCGCCTAATCCCGCAGCCTTTGCGGCCTGATCTTCAGTGTTTGCTGAAACGCCTATGATCATTTCCGGAGCCAGTTTTCGAGCCTCGTTGGCTGGCAAGTCACTGTTGCCAAGATGAACGCCATCGGCACCAACAGCTAAGGCAATATCGATTCTGTTGTTTATGATGAGAAGCGCATTGGCCTGCTGCGTTTTTTTTCGAAAAATTTTTGCCTTCTCAAACACAGTTTTGTCGTCAGAGAGTTTGTCGCGAAGTTGAACAATTTTTGCGCCACCGGCAAGCACTGCTTCAAGCCATTCGATGTCACTTCGGCCATTGGCCAGTTCTTCACAGGAAACTGGATACAGGGTCACCTTTTCGATGAAATGTTTGAGGCGGGTTTTGTGTGTCGATGCGGTGGGCATTGAAAGAAAAAGGATTTTTTGTTATAGTTAGGGCTTATTTCGTTGCGCAATGGCAATGCCATCGAATGAGAACTGCCTTATGATCCCTCTTTTAACGGATTATGTGCAGTTGCGCAAGTCTGCTGTGGAACGCTGTTATTCGTTTGTCTGGATGGTATTGAAGTAGTGGGGCTTGGACTGTCAGCTACTTATGTCAGGCTGTTGTTTGTTTTTAAATTGGTTTTTTGCAAAAAAATGGTGTCGTTATGGGATTTGAAAAATTTTTAAATGGTCAGAAGGTTGAGTTGGTTCTTGACGGAGAAAAGTTTGAGTTTCCTATTGTTGAAGGTACTGAGGGTGAGAAGGCGATTGATATCAGTTCGTTGCGCTCAAGCACCTCTCTGATTACCCTGGACTATGGTTTTGTTAATACGGGTTCCTGTACAAGTAAAATAACCTTTCTTGATGGTGAAAAAGGGATTCTGAGCTATCGTGGCTACGCGATAGAAGAGTTGGCTGAACAATGTCTTTTTGTCGAGGTTGCTTATCTCTTGGTTCATGGCTGTCTGCCAACCGAAACTGAGCTTGATCATTTTAAGCATCTTATGAATAAGTATTCGCTGCTTCATGAGGATATGGTTCACTTTTTTGACCGGTTTCCTCCTGGCTCGCCGCCAATGTCAATTTTATCCTCAATGGTAAACTCTCTCTGTGTGTTTTATCCTGAGATGATTGATAATCCGTTGGAGAATCTGGACAGAATGGCCGCACGCTTAATCTCAAAAGTGAGAACCATAGCGGCCTTTTCCTACAGAAAAGCAATGGGGCACCGTTTGGTCTACCCCCGACATGATTATTCGTACTGTGCTAACTTTTTGAACATGATGTTTGACTCGCCAGTAATGCCTTACGAGGTCGACCCCATAGTGGTTAATGCCTTAAATAAACTTTTAATTTTACATGGTGATCATGAACAAAACTGCTCGACATCGACGGTTCGTCTTGTCGGCAGTGCTCATGTGAATCTTTATGCCTCGATTTCAGCGGGCATAAGTGCTCTCTGGGGCCCATTGCATGGCGGTGCAAATCAGGCGGTTATTGAGATGCTGGAAAGAATCTATTATGAGGGCGGAAACTATAAAAAATATATTGAAAAAGCCAAAGATAAAAACGATCCATTTCGTCTGGTTGGCTTTGGGCACCGGGTATACAAGAGTAATGATCCCCGGGCTCGGATTATTAAGAAAGCCTGCGATGATGTATTGACGGCTTTAAATGTCTCTGATCCATTGCTTGATATTGCCAAAGAGATTGAAGAAGTGGCCTTGACTGATGACTATTTTATCTCCCGTAATCTCTATCCTAATGTCGATTTCTATAGTGGTATTATCTATAAGGCCATTGGTATTCCAACTGACATGTTCACGGTGATGTTTGCCCTGGGCCGTCTGCCAGGCTGGATAGCGCACTGGAAGGAGATGTGGGATGATGAGAACTGGCGCATCGGTAGACCACGCCAGATCTACATCGGGCCCCAAAAAAGAAGATTTGTCCCTATTGGCGCTCGCAGTGTTTGCCAGGAAAAATGATAAGAATCAGCTGGTTAGGTGATTAACTGGTTAACTTTTGAAGAAGTTACCAGAAAAGTAAAAAATATTTTAAAGTTGTTTTGATGCCTTGCCGATAGGATACTCAGGGAGCAGTCTGTTTTGCTCGGCGGTGCATCTGCCTGGGAACTGTTTAGGTTCTGGCGGGCTATTAGAAAAACGGCTTGATATATGTCTATTGTCGATATTAATTCACTACTTTCAACCATACCATCGTATCCGGTCAGTTCCGGAGTCGGGTCGTTTGAGCAAGCGCTAAAGCCGCGGGTTGAACAGCCTGAAAATAAAGATCGCTTTACACGCGGACAATATTGGCGAAATCAGGCAGTCTCTTCTGGTTTTGCAGGCTTGCAAGGCGCTGCGAATACCTATTCACGTTCTAACTTGGTTGCAAGGGTTAGACCTTCCCAGGGTGAAAGCGCTCCCTTTTTAGAAGAGTCCAGTAAGCCAGTTTCTCCAGCCGACGGAAAAAAATCTACCGAAATTTCATCTTCAGACCAAGAAAAACTAGCTCCGAACGAACCAACCAAGCCCACGGGTGAAGCCCTGACGCAATCTGAAAAAGCGATCTTGGAGTCGTTGAAGAAAGCCGACCAGGCCGTTCGCGTGCATGAAATGGCTCATTTGGCGGCGGCTGGAGGTTTAGCCAAGGGTGGGGCCACCTTTAAGATGCAAAAGGGGCCAGATGGACAGAGTTATGCGGTCGGAGGTGAAGTTCAGATCGATATGTCAAAGGGGGAAACCCCTGAAATCACAGTGCAGAAAATGCGAACTGTGAGGCGGGCAGCCCTTGCTCCAGCTGATCCCTCGCCCCAGGATCAGAAAGTAGCAGCCCAGGCCACCATCAATATAGCTCAAGCCACTCAGGAACTCAATTTGAGCAAGGCTCAGTCCGGCGAGGCTAAAGATCCGCAAGCTGAGAAGGTCTCTGACGATCAGGATAGATTGTCTGCCGGCAGCGTGTATAGGGAGTTCGGCCAAGCCCTAACTCAACAAAATTCCCCCGGCCCCAGAGAGGCAAGCTCTCTTAGGCAAAATATTGCTAGTTATGGGCAAGCGCCCTCGCTTTCACCGAGTAACTTGGGGGCATCTGCCGTCAATATTGTTGTTTAGGCAAAATATCACAAAACAAAGGACTGTGCCGAAAGTTGTTTGCGGTCTTTCTGGTTCCACCCATCCCTGCCAGTTAAATAAAACTACCTCGACAATTCCGCAAGAGTCAACCGGCTTGAAATCTCTGGAATGCCGTGTCGCTGCGAAACACCCTGTATCAAATATCAAGTTTTGCAACCAAATCTTTGCATTATTATATGCTTTGCGTTAAAGAATGTTTTTGTGTTATTTCTTTTTTAATTTATTTACCCTCGTTATGGGGTGGGAGTTTGGGATGCGTGCAGATATAGTCCATATGGGAGCTGGAGAGCTTACATATGAAATACGGAATATTGTTAGTGTCGGCCAGAAAATTCAAAGTCTTGGTACTCGTGTCTATTGGGAAAATATTGGTGACCCGATAGCAAAGGGAGAGCATATTCCCCAGTGGATGAAAGATATTGTGTGTGAAGCTGCGCAGCTGGATTCAACTTACGGCTATTCGCCGACCAAAGGTGTTCTTGCGACCAGGGAGTATATTGCTGAGCAGACAAATTCTCGGGGGAAGGTGCAGATTACACCTGAGGATATTATCTTCTTTAATGGCCTGGGTGATGCCATCGGTAAAATTTTTGGTTTTTTAAAGAGAACAGCCCGGGTGGTAGTCCCGACCCCAAGTTACACAACCCACTCTTCTGCTGAGGCCGCTCACGCTGCCGATAGACCGGTTACCTATAAGTTGGATCCAAATAATCACTGGTATCCAGATCTGGATGATCTCGAAAAGAGAATAAAATATAATCCTGCTGTTGTTGGGATTTTGATTATTAACCCCGACAATCCAACCGGCGCCGTCTACCCGGAAGAGATTTTACGGGGCATGATCGGACTTGCCAAAAAGTATGATCTGTTTGTTATTGGTGACGAGGTCTATCTGAACATTGTCTACAATGACTACAAAACGTTGCCGATCTCTGACTTGATTGGCGATGTGCCAGCAATTGCAATGCGTGGCATGTCAAAAGAGATGCCGTGGCCAGGTGGCCGTTGTGGTTGGATTGAGGTCTATAATGGCGAAAAGAATCCAATGTTTCAGCGTTATGTGAACTCAATTCTTAATGCCAAGATGCTGGAGGTATGTTCGACAACATTGCCGCAGGTGGTCCTGCCTAAACTTTTAAGCCATCCTCAGTATCAGGAATACTTGCAGGAGCGCATCGCCCGCTATGAGCGTTACTCAAATATTGCCTATGACTGTTTGAAAAATGTGGACGGTATTTTAGTGAATTGTACCAATGGGGCCTTCTATATGAGCATTGTTTTCGAGGATGGCCGTCTTACCGATAAACAGACCCTGCAGATTGAACTCCAGGAAGTGAGAAAAGAGGTTGAACGATTAGTCAGCCAAAAAGGTGTTTCACTGGATAAGCGTTTTGTTTACTATTTGCTTGGTGCCACCGGAGTGTGTACGGTGCCGCTCACATCCTTTGCGACTGAGTTAAACGGAGTTCGGGTAACGATACTGGAGAAGGACGAAAAAACATTTCGCTATATTTTCCAAACTATTGCATCGTCAATAAAAGAGTACCTGAACTCTTAGCAATGATTATAGGGGTTTTAACTTTTTTTAGTTAATAAATCGTGGTGTTAGATCTCTTGAGGTGTTTCTGCTGGTGTAGAAAATGATGTTGTATTATTTATTTTATTTTTTGACCTTTGGCTTTACATCTTTTTCTGCCGGTTTGGCCGGTAGCCGCTGCCTGCCAATGTTAGTCTGTATTGTCTTGAGGCCAATAGGCTTGATGAGCTCCATGGCTTTTAACTTTGCAGAGTTTCGTTCCCCATTGACATTGATAATGAGGAGACGGCCAGCCCCATGCTGGTAAGAGTTGTTAAGGTCAAGAATGCTGCCAACGACGACTAAACGTCCACTGGCAACTCTATCCTGGTAGCGGGCCAAGGCCATATCGACCTGATAATCCACGTTCGCCTCTACATTCCTGATCAACCTTTCTTCGTACTCTAAATCTTTATTGTCCCTGTATAGGGCCAGATGCAGATGATCCAACTCACGTCTGATGGCTGGGGATAAATCCTGGTAGCCTTCCATGAAGAGCTGGACAGATTTGTTGTCGGAACTGGAAGTAATCATGAGTACCGGGGTTAGTAGATGCCGGATGCCATAATCAATTGCCCCGGTGTCAAGTTCAAGCTGGTTTCCGAAGTTTCGGATAGAGAATATCTGGGTTTCAGGGGCGGCTATCATGTTTGAAACAATACGCTCATCCGATTCGGCAAGCCAGGTAAGGTAGGGTGTCGTGGCGGATTCCTGGCCTGTTATTCCTGCCGAAATAGCAGTGTCGTTGGCGGCTAGAACAGACTTTATAATGGTGTATGGCGGAATGCCGGCACGGATCTTGTTGAGGTTTCTCATCTTGGCGTTGCCGGGGGCGGCCAGTGTGGAAAAAGCCAGGGTAATGATCAGGACAGCGCAAAGTTTCTGGAACATAGGTCTCGACTTATTTGAAAGGTGAAATGATCTGAGCCAAAGGCGTTATCTTTTTATCGGATCGATACGACGAAAAGTTGAAAATAAAGTACAGAAAATAGGCCTGTTATTCAAAGGAAATTGTTGCAAATATTGGGAAAATCTATTTTGTCTGGTCTCCTTGACAACCAATAACTCAATACATATTGTTGCTCTCAACCAGCGTCAAGGCGGGTGAAAGTCATGAATGTCACGGTCGAAAACGCTGCATTTTTTTGTGTGGGCAGTGGAAAAATGTTTTCGAATTAGGAGGAAGCAGTGTCGAAGAACAAAAATCAAAAAACTTCAGAAGATGAAGTTGTTGTAAATGATGATGGTGTGGAAACAACTGAAGAATCTGTAGAGACGGCAGACGGACAGGAAGTAGAGTCGGATAGTGCCGGTGAAGATTCGGAAGGTAACGCCTGTGATCAGCTGAAGGCAGACAATACAGAGTGTCAAGATAAGTTGCTGCGTTTAGCCGCTGAGTTTGAAAACTACAAGAAGAGAATGATCCGAGATAAGCAGACGGCTTTAAAGTATGCAGAAGAAAATATTTTAAAAGACCTGCTGCCAGTTCTTGATAATCTGGAAAGAGCTATGAACCAAGAGGGCGCGACCAGTGATGTCAACACGCTGCTTGAGGGGGTTGACTTAACCTTGAAAGGCTTGCTGGCAACAATAAAAAAATATGGTCTTGAACCAATTGAAAGTGTGGGCAAGCCATTTGACCCTAATTTGCATGAAGCTCTGGTGATGGAAGCAAGTGACGAAGTGCCGGCTCAGTGCGTACTGCGCGAGTTTGAAAAAGGATATTATTTTAAAGAACGACTTCTACGAGCAGCTAAGGTGGTTGTCTCCAAGGGTCAGGAGTAAGGAGAAATAACATGGGAAAGATAATTGGAATTGACTTGGGGACAACCAACTCGTGCGTGGCTATTATGGAAGGTGGTGATCCACAGGTTATTACAAATGTGGAAGGCAATAGAACGACCCCTTCAATTGTGGCTATTTCCGACGGAGGAGAACGACTGGTTGGTCAGGTTGCCAAGCGTCAGGCAGTAACTAATCCGACCAAAACACTGTTTGCAATTAAACGACTTATCGGACGAAAGTTTACGGATCCTGAGGTCACAAAAAGCGTGGGGATGAGCCCTTTTAAAATCGTTAAAGGCCCGGATGGAGATGCTGTTGTTGAAGTTGACGGCAAGAACTATGCGGCTGCTGAGATTTCAGCAATGATTTTAGGTAAGATGAAGCAGACTGCTGAAGAGTACCTGGGTGAACCTGTTACAGAAGCTGTAATTACAGTGCCTGCCTACTTTAATGACAGTCAGCGCCAGGCAACAAAAGATGCCGGCAAGATTGCCGGGCTTGATGTGAAACGAATCATTAACGAGCCGACTGCGGCAGCACTCGCCTATGGTCTTGACAAAAAACACGAAGAAAAAATTGCGGTATTTGATCTTGGCGGCGGTACCTTTGATGTCTCCATCCTTGAGATTGGTGATGGTGTCTTTGAGGTAAAATCAACCAATGGAGATACCTTTCTTGGTGGTGAAGACTTTGATATGCGGATTGTTAACTGGCTGGCTGACGAGTTTAAACGTGATCAGGGTATTGATCTTCGTTCGGACAAGATGGCACTTCAACGATTGAAAGAGGAAGCCGAAAAGGCAAAGCAAGAGCTTTCAACCACCAAAGAGACAGATATAAATCTGCCATTTATTACGGCGGATGCCTCAGGGCCAAAACATCTAAATATCAAGATGAGCCGGGCTAAACTTGAATCTTTGGTTGGTGATTTAGTTGATAGAACTGCAGGCCCGTGCCTGACTGCCCTCAAAGATGCCGGTCTGTCTGCCTCCGACATTGATGAAGTAATTCTGGTTGGCGGGATGACCCGTATGCCGATGGTTCAGGCCAAAGTTAAAGCGATATTTGGCAAAGATCCTCACAAAGGTGTTAATCCTGACGAAGTTGTTGCTATTGGTGCCGCTATCCAGGGCGGTGTGCTTCGCGGTGATGTAAAGGATGTTCTGCTGCTTGATGTAACCCCGCTTTCTCTCGGTATCGAAACCCTTGGCGGTGTAACAACCAAACTTATCGAGAAAAACACGACCATCCCATCGAAGAAAAGTCAGGTGTTCTCAACGGCGGCTGATAATCAGCCGGCAGTATCTATTCACATCCTCCAGGGTGAGAGAGAGATGGCTTCAGACAATAAGTCAATTGGCCGTTTTGAACTGGCTGACATACCGCCGGCACCGCGTGGAGTTCCCCAGGTTGAAGTTACTTTTGATCTGGATGCAAATGGTATCCTCCATGTATCTGCCAAAGACCTTGGTACAGGAAAAGAGCAGTCTATTAAGATTACAGCCTCAAGTGGTTTGTCTGAGGCTGAGATTGAAAAGATGAAAAATGACGCGGAGGCTCACGCTGACGAAGATAAGAAACGCAAAGAGATCGTTGAGGCCAAGAACCAGGCTGATTCCATTATCTATGCAACAGAGAAAAGTCTCAAAGAGGTTGGTGATAAAGTCGATGATGCCACTAAGAAATCTGTCGAGGATGGCATTGAAAAACTAAAGAAATCAATGACTGGCGATGATGCTTCTATCATTAAGGCTGATATTGAAACTCTGACCCAAGCCTCTCATAAACTTGCTGAGATCATGTACTCTCAAGCTTCAAAAGAGCACGGCGGCCCTGATGATGGCGCTGGAGCAGGTGCGGCTGGCCAAAAGGGTTCCTCAAAGAAAGATGACGATGATGTTGTTGATGCTGATTTTGAAGAGGTTAAATAATGTAGTTTTAGCCAGATAGCTTGGTTTATTGCGGACGGGAGTGCATTAACATTGCACTCCCGTTTTTTTTATGCAATAAAGAGCCTCGTAAAATTTTATTAATCAACGAACTCACGGGATTAACAATGAAAGTTCTCTCAGGAATTCAGCCTTCCGGGCAGCTGCACATAGGCAATTATCTAGGTATGATGCTGCCTATGATTGAAAATATGGATAAAGCCGAGCTTTATGCCTTTATAGTAAATTTTCATGCCATGACTTCAGTTCAGGACAAGGAAAAGCTAGCTACCGAAACAATGAATGCAGCAATTGATTTTCTGGCTTTGGGACTCGATCCCGATAAATGTATCTTTTGGGTTCAGTCGGATGTGCCGGAAGTGACGGAATTGACCTGGATACTTTCAACTTTGACACCTATGGGTTTACTGGAGCGTTGCCACTCCTACAAAGATAAGGTGGCTAAAGGCCTTCTTTCAAGTCATGGCCTTTTTTCATACCCTGTTCTAATGGCTGCAGATATTTTATTGTATCAGGCAGAAAAAATTCCGGTGGGAAAAGACCAGAAACAGCATATTGAAGTTGCCCGGGATATCGCCATTAAGTTTAACAACTCATTTGGCGATACCTTTGTTATTCCTGAGCCGGTGATTAGTGACAGCTTAGCAACAATACCCGGAGTTGACGGGCAGAAGATGTCAAAATCATATGGCAACACAATTAATATCTTCCAGACTGAGAAACAGTTGAAAAAAGCGGTTATGTCAATAATGACAGATGCAACTGCAGTTGAGGATCCGAAAAACCACGAAACCTGCAATCTTTTTACTATTTTCAAACTTTTTGCCCCGGAAGATCGTATTGCCCATGTTAAGAATCTCTATGTTAACGGCGGGGCAATGTACGGCACGATAAAATTAGAACTTGTTGATATCCTCTGGGAGTTTTTTCGTGAGGCACGGGAGAAGCGAGCTGATCTTGTTAATAATGAAAGTTATGTCCGGGATATATTAAAAAAAGGTGCCGCAAAAGCCCGCGAAAAAGCTGCTGTTACCCTTGATTTGGTTCGTGAACGGGTGGGGCTGAAATACTAATTTTAGGTTATTTGAAACAGTTGGTGAACACACTGATTGCAGATCAACCCAGAGGCTCTGGCGCTGCCAGGTTGATCTGCCGTTACGCTAAATGGGTAAGTCTGTGGTACCCGCAATTTATTGCGGCCTGAATTTGCTCTTTTCACTTTTTTTAGCCTTCTTGTCGGCCTTTTTTTCCTTCATACTTTTGGCCGGTTCCTTCTTAACTGCTTTTTTTGTGTCCTGGGCTTTGCTCATAGTTAGTTCTCCTGATAGTTGTATTTAGCGGTACTGCACGGCTTGGTCTTGGTTTGTGTTGGCTTCGGTGCTGCGTTTGTAACTGTTACCCTGCCTTATTTTTCGAGGAAGCTGATTGCATCAAGCTTAACGATACTGCCTCGGCAACCTTGATACCATCGACTGCAGAGGAGAGGATGCCGCCGGCATAGCCTGCCCCTTCGCCTGTGGGATATAGCCCACCGATATTGATGCTTTGCAGGTCGGTGTGGCCTCTTATGATGCTCACCGGTGATGAGGTGCGAGTTTCCACCCCGGTCAGAACCGCATCTGGCAGGTCAAAGCCTTCAATTTTTTTAGCAAAGACTGGCAGGGCTTCGCGTATCGCTTCCACTGCGTAGTCTGGTAAGGCCTTGTTCAAATCGCTTAAATGAACTCCGGGAGTATATGAGGGGCGCACTGAACCGAATTCGGTAGAAGGTCTGTTGGCCAGGAAATCACCAACCAACTGTCCAGGTGCCTGGTAGTTGCTACCTCCAAGTTTGAAGGCCTGTGACTCCCAGAAACGCTGAAAGTACATACCGGCCAAAGGGCCTTCAGGGTAGTCGGTCGGTGAAACGCCAACCACGATTCCGCTGTTGGCATTGCGCTCTTTACGTGAATATTGACTCATGCCATTGGTAACGACTCGACCTTCCTCGGAGGTTGCGGCGACAACTGTACCGCCGGGGCACATGCAGAAACTGTACACTGATCGTCCGTTGCTGGCGTGATGAACCAGTTTGTAGTCGGCAGCGCCAAGCAGTGGATGGTTGGCGTTTGCGCCATGACGACTTTTGTCAATAAGTGACTGGGGGTGCTCGATACGAAAACCAATGGAGAATGGTTTGGCCTCCAGATGCACACCCCGCCGGTGCAGCATCTCAAAGGTGTCACGGGCACTGTGGCCGATAGCGACGATAAGATGACTGGTGGTGATTTGCTCGCCATTTGCCAAGATGACGCTGCGCACCTGGCCGTTGTCTATCTCGATATCGTCTACTCGGCACTGGAACCGAATCTCTCCCCCCAGGGTTTGGATGGTAGTGCGCATTTTTTCGACCATACTGGCCAGGCGGTATGTGCCGATGTGCGGTTTGCTGACATAAAGAATTTCCGGAGGTGCCCCGGCGTTGACAAACTCCTTTAGTACTTTTCGGCCATAATGTTTTGGGTCCTTGATCTGGGTGTGAAGCTTTCCATCAGAGAATGTGCCGGCCCCACCTTCGCCAAATTGGACATTGGATTCCGGGTCAAGGATGCCTTTTCGCCAAAAACCGAAGGTGTCCTTGGTGCGTTCCTTGACTGTCTTGCCACGTTCCAGAATTAATGGCCGGAAGCCAGCCTGGGCGAGGATCAGCCCGGCAAAAAGACCTGAGGGTCCCATGCCGATAATAACCGGTCTCTCCTGTAGACTTTTTTGAGGGGCGCGGGCCACAAAATGGTAGGTAGTATCGGGTGCGGTCTTGATGTGTGTGGAATTTTTGAAACGCGCCAAAACGTTGAGCTCTGCGGTCAATGAAACATCAAGGGTGTAGGTAAACATGATGGCACTCTTTTTTCGTGCGTCAAGGCCGCGACGGGCGATTGTGTAGTCAATAAGCTCGGTTGCCGGTATGGCGAGTCGCGAGATGATTGCCGCCTTGATATCTGACTCGCTATGGTCGATGGGCAGCTTGATTTCAGTAAGTCTAAGCATGAGAGGATCGGGTTATCTGTTCAGCACTGGAGTTGAGGGAGTCATCTGTTCTGTACCTCAAGCTGATGTTCAGAAGGGAAAAGGATATAGCGCACAGCGCCTACTAAATCATGAAAAATCACCACAGTAAACACTAACAAAATCAGCATGGGCGTGTCATTAAAAAAAATGATTTGAGGCCGATTAAAGGGGGGCTGATAGCTGGAATCTAGACTCAATTAGACAATTATCTCGTCAGGCAAAGACCGCATTCAACTTAAGCGATATACTACAGGTATGACCAGCTTGGCTGCGATTGGAGGGATAGGGAACGGGGCGGCCTTTTTAATGGTGTTAACAGCATTTTTATCAAGTGCTTTGAAGCCTGAACTTTCAACAATACCTATATCTTTTACGGTACCATCTTTACAGATAATAAATTCAAGCACTACCTTTCCTTCCCAACCCATTCGGCGGGCAGTGCGGGGATAGTTTACAAGTTGCTGAATGCTTTGTTGAATATGCTTGAACTGGGTTTTAGTATAAGCAGAAACAGTGTCTGTGGTCTGTTTGTTTTTTAGTTTCCCAGCTGCTGGGGCTGGGAATGTATGGGTGGTTTTCCTCATTATTTTTTCATTCGTTGCGGGCGCGAGGCTAGGCTGAGGAGTGTGAACAGTTTGCTGCGGCGCCTCTTCCGTAATGGTTGGTGCCGAGGGCGGGAGCACTTCTGGAATGAGTTCAGGTATAGATTTTGGTACAGTCTTTACTGAACTAGGTTTTTTTTGTTTGATAGCGGCAACTATGGGTTTTGAAGCTGGAATGGGTATGGGGGGGACAAACACCTCTTTTTGCTTTACAGAAATAGGCTTTGGGGTTTTTGGGGCAACAACGACAGCCTTCTTCTGTGCTTTTAACTCTTTCGGCGCTGGTATAATTTCTTGTGCGGTTGTTTTTGTAACGTAATTTTCTAGAATAGTAAAATCTACCACCATTAGCTCAGGGGCTGGTTTGATGGTTGAAGTTGTGACAATAAGCCCTGCAATAATAAGAAAGTGAACAAGAATGGATATGGCAAAACTTTTTCCCTGATTCATTGCTAGTATACCGATGTTTCTATTAACAATACTCATGAACCGGCCTCTTCTGTTTGTAAACTTACTTTCCTGAAGTTTAGGCCTTTTACGGAATCCATGACTTGCACAAAAAGTTGTAACTCGATGGACTTGTCTGCTCTTATTAAAATCGGGGTAGAACGATCCAAAGGACTTAAAAGTCCATTTAATTTGTTTAGTTTTGCTGGTTTGCCTTCCACGTAAAGAGTTCCACTCTTATCTATTTCAATAATGACTCCTTCTGTGACAGCATTCTCACTGTTAACCGCTTTGGGAAGCTGTACTGGAATAGCGCCTGTCGCGATAAAGGTTGAAGTAGTCAAGACGATGGTCAAAAGGACCAGCATGACATCAACAAGGGGGATAATGTTTATGCTCTCAAAGCCGCTTTCTTCCATCGCTAATCTCCCATTCGGTTAGCAAAACCTTGCACTTTCTGAGTAGTAAATTGTAAATGGTGACTGCCGGGATAGCCACGAGGAGGCCAACTGCTGTGACCTTTAAAGCCAGCGCTAAACCAATCATTATTTTTCCGGAATCCATTAAGCCATTTTGGCCCATGGAGTAAAATGTGAGCATAATGCCCAAAACTGTGCCAAGTAGACCAATATATGGTGCATTGCTGCCAATTGTGGCGATAATATGCATTTTGGCAGTTAAGGTAAGTTCCAGGCTTCGACGGTCATCGAACTCATCAGTTTTTATTTTCCGAAAGAGAAGAAAGCGTTCGATGCCGATCGCCACAGCAATAATACTCATCAGAATAAGCAAACCTATTATGCCGTAGTCGATTGTATATTTGAGCCATTCCACTTTGCGTGCTCCTTGTTTGAGGTGAGGGTGTTGGGATGCCCTCTCATTTATGATTTATGCAAAAATAATAGTAAGCCCCATACTGACCATTATCAGCATAGCTAGGCCTTCAATGTATTTCATTTGTTTGCCCAATTTTTGCCGAATTGCGGATGAGACAAACGCTACTCCTCCACCAGCAATAATCAATGGCGAGAGAATGAGGCCAAGGCCATAAACCAGGCCATACAACACGCCCTGTGTAACAGAACCCCGTTGTGCGGCCAGGGTAAAAATAGCAGCTAACGGTGGGCAGGGCATGAGGCTCGAACCAATACCCAGGGCTAACATTGAGACATTTTTTGCCTTCGTTGGGCATTTTTTCTGACATCTATTTCGGTTCACAAAGGGCATAGAGAGGCCTGCTCCGATAATAATAAGGCCCATAATTGTTGAACTTGTCTGGCCAAAATTAATACTATGTCCTATAAAGGCAGCAACCCCACCGAGAGTGGCGTACACAAAAAGTTTGCCAGACATAAAACAAATAGAGTTTATGATGCCGGCATTGAAGCCTGTTCCGGTACCCATGAGATATGGGGCCAGATACGGTAAGCAGCTTAAACTGCATACTGTAAGGCCATAGGCCATACCTAAGACAAAAAGGCCCGCAGGATCAGGCATTGATTGCCTCGCCGTTATGATCATAATGCCAGGCATCCAGAGCAATTAAAGCGGCACCAAAGGCGGTAGTAATCTGCGGCATATCCGGCACAACCATTTCCCGCATCAACTCATTTTCCAAAGCCTCGACTAAACCTTGATTTAATGCCGGTCCACCGTCAAAAAATACCATATCATCAATGCCAAGGCGTTTGGCAAGACGAGCAACTCTTTTGGCAATTGAATAGTGGATTCCCGCAATCAATTCAGCTTTTCCGTGGCCGTTGGCCAATAAGCTGATGATTTCCGACTCGGCAAAAACTGTACAGGTTGAGTTTATTGTTAAGGGTGCTCCAGTAGCATTCTTGTGAGTCTGGCCTAGCTCAGTCACATCCATTTCCAGGTTTCTGGCCGTCATTTCTAGAAAACGACCTGTTCCGGCGGCACACTTGTCATTCATGGTGAAATTTTCCACATGACCATCTTCATCTAAGCGAATGACTTTCAGGTCCTGACCACCAATATTGATTATGGTCCGAACCTTGCCATTTTTTTGGCCCATCTTCCAGGCCCCGGCGGCATTTGCGCTTATTTCGCTGATTGTATCGTCAGCATCTTTAAACAGTTTGCGGCCATATCCGGTTGAAAATGTACAGGCAACTTCTTGACGTTTTATAGTATGTTTTGTGAGTAGTGCTTCAAATGCAGTCATAGCATTTAGGTGAAAATGACTACCGGTTGGAGTCGTTGTGTCACCAACAATTGAACTTTGCTCATTGATCAGGACAATTTTTATTGTGGTTGAACCGATATCGATTCCGGCAAAATAATTCATCGTTTTTTTCTCTTTCGGGCTTTGATTGATTCAATGAAGGCCTCAATTCTAGTGGAGAGTTGGCCGACATCCTCCGGGCTATAATCGGTCTCCAAATACAGTACTGGGACAGCGTCTTTGGTCATGGCCTCGTTTACTTGGCGCTGTTCCATTTCGTAAGGAATACAGCCGGAAAAGGATTGATAGACAACGCCGTCAACATCATAGGAGTCAGACATGTCGCTCAATTTTCGGAGCCTGTCGGTATTGTTTGTCAGGCAAGGGCAGGTGCACGGTTTCAGGTAACGATCAGCCAAGGCTGGGATGATATCATTAAGGTTGTCTTCATCGTACGAAACCGTATCATAAAGTATGCGGTTGGATGAACAAACCTCGTCGGCAACAATTATGGCCCCAGCCTGCTCGACTAACAAAGGAACTTTAAGATTTGGAAAAATTGGCGGGGAACCGGTGAACAAGATGCGCGGCGCTTGTTTGGTTGCGGCCCTGAATCCATTTTTTTGACGCACTTCGAGCTCAGAGATCAATGTCGATGTCGCTTTTTGCCAGCGCTCAAGATCATCAAAAAAATAAGCATTGGTAACTAAAAAAATATCTTTACCTAAAATCAAGGCTGGAGCGGCCTTTCTTAATTCATACAGTCTTCTGAATAAACTGGCAGCATGGCTCGTTTTGGCAATTGCCTCTTTGATTTTTTTCGTCGTGATTTTTGTGCCGGTAATTTGTTGAAGGTCCAGAGTGAACTGTTTAACCGACTCCTGCCAGTAAAATCGTGAGGCATCACTCTCTTTGCTACTGGGCATTTCCAGGGGGTAAACTCTGTAGCCAAGTGAAGCAAGCAGTTCAGCCGATTTCTTCTTTTGGTCACAGGTCGTTGGGATGACCACAGTCTTTAGGGCATCTCCCCAGATGCTCTGATTTACGTGCAGCATGCCGGCAGTCGCTTTAATTAAGGGGCATGATTTTGTCGGCATGAAATCGGCGCCCACCTGATCGTAGGCATATGCTCCGCTGCATAATCGTATGGGCCTGGCCCCGGCGGCAATAATCAACTCCTCCGGGACTTGAACACACATGGTGCCAATTAAAGGAAGGCCAGTTTCCGGAACATGGTTTTCAGAATAGGTGTTTTTAAAAAGCTCATAAAAATAATCCATCGCCAAAGGGTTGTCTGGAAATTCAGTTATGCGGCGCATGCATTCCTGTGTCTCCATGGCCAGGTGCAATCCGGTGGTTTTTTGCATCCGGGCAAAGCGGTTACTTTCCATGTTTTTTCTCCCGGCGTTTAAAAAAACCATCCTGGGTGGATTGATAGACTGGAACGCCCAGAAAGGCCGCCTCAAGGCAGCCTTCTTCCGGGCAAACCTCCACACATTTCAGACACATCATACAATCATCCTTAACAATATTTTTATTTGTCAAATCATCGGCAATTGCCCGGATGCCGACATCACAAGCCCTGTAACAGTTGCCGCAGCGGGTGCACTTGGCGCCATTTTTATTTAAACGTAAAAGGCTGGCCTTTGAGAAGATAAAGTGAAAGGCACTCATTGGGCAAAACAGGCAGAAGAAGCGCTTCTTGACAAAGGCGCCAGCAAAGAAGATTCCGGTAATTATCATGCCAAGGGATGTGAAAACCATTTTTGTTTTTGAACTGAAATCAATGGCCAGTTGGCTGAAATCACCTGTGAATAGTGGCAGCACGGTACGTCCTGGACATATCATACAAAAAGGAATGCCAAAATCGTGATTGAGTTTTGGTAGGCCAAAAAAGGAGTTTCCCATGCCCATGGGGATAAGAATTAAGAGGGCGAGCAGAAAATATTTTATGGTGCTTAGCCGTTTGAAAGCCCTTTCAGAATACGTGCTGTAGCGTATGGAACAACGTCTTCTAAGACCGGTCAGCCAATCCTGAACCGTGCCCAATGGGCAGACAAAACCACACCATGCCTTGTTGAAAAGGATGAAAAAACCAAAAAAAGTGGCAAGGCCAACTAAGATTCCGATACCGCGTCCGGTGAACATACTGGCAAAAGGTGTTGCCATCTGGTGCTGAAAGCCCATCAAATAGCATGACCCACCTCTTTTATCGGCAAAAATGCAGGCAAAGGTGGGTAGTTGGTCACCGATATTGATGGCCAGATAGCCGCCATAGACCAAGAGACCAAAAGCGGCAAACTGGAAATACCAGCGGAAGCGGCTCAGGTCGGCATTGTTTAGAGTTTTGCGAAAATTAGCCAAGGGAGATGCCCTTATATGGTTTTTTTCGCCGTTCTCGATAGCTGTATATTCCAATTCCAGAGAAGGCCAGGGCGAATGAGCCCAGGCCAAGACCAAAGGCGTATGAGTTATAATCTGCCGCCGCAGGCGAGTATTTCCATGGGAAAGTGGCGCTGTATCGTATCTGTTGGTAAGGCTGGCCATTGTACTGGCCAATCTCATTTTTGCTATACGTTGCAGTTACGGTAAAACGGCTTTGCTGGCTGCGTTTAAATGTTGCCCAGTCACTTGGGTAGTAGTCTCGAATTAACTGAATTTTGGAAATGCCGTTTTTATCGGTTTGCCCTGAGAGTGACCACTGTTTTTCGGTGGTTACGGTAAGGTTGGCTCCTTCGACAGGAACCCCTGAGGAGGTGACGAGCAGTTCAAGCTCATCTCCGGAGCGCAGGTCTGCATGGAAATTACCATCCCATAGGCCGTTAATGACTATTTCTAAGGGAACTTGAGCAAGGGCATGGGCACTTTTTCTACTTTCATTGTTCCGATACTCATGTCCCCAGCCACAGCTATGATGAATGGAGAGCCATTTCGCTGATTGGATTACTAGAACACCATCGTTGACCTGCTTGTCAATCACGTAGATATTGTTGGCGCCATGGAGCCGGTCATCGGCCATTGGTGTTTTTAAGGTAACCGTTGGTTGTGGCCCATATTGGATCTTAAGCGGATTGCTGGAGCCATCCGGGTGCAGTGCGTAGGCCTCAGCCTGGGGCGAAAGTGCTGAGGTGTTTAAGTAATATGTCCGAACTGGGGTTGGCCGGTGTTCCGATTCAAACCGTTGAGCTTTTTGTGGTCGTCTCCCGGTGGTTTCGCCTCCCCTGCTTTTTTTTGCAGCTGGCTGAGGCGTTCCATGCAATTCGCAGGCTGGGTCGGTAGTTGCCGAGGTTTCTACTGGAGAAACGCTCAGCCAAAGTTCATCAGTAATTGTGGCATGAATATTCAATGGAATAAGACACAAGCCAAGGACTGACGCACAGACAACTGGAAAGATGTTTAGCTGCTCTCTGGTTCTATTTTCATGAGATGGACGAATCATTTATTCGCCCCATTTATAGGAAATTCCAGCAAAAAGAGATAGTGGAGCACCTGAGTAGAAGGTTGGTGCACCGCTGGATTCACTGACATAGGTCGCATATGTCTGATTAGTCAGATTCTTAAGGTGAGTCCATGCCGACCATTGCTCTCTATTATAGGTGGCACGCAAGTTAAACAGGGTAGGGCGGCTATATTCAAAAAGGTTGGCATCGTCATGGTATTGGGTGGAAATCTCATCCATCTCCAGTTCAAACTCGAGGCAATCCATGGGCAGTACAGCCAGCCGAATATTTAAATGATGTTTAGGAGAGCGAGGAACTGTATTGCCATTGTATTGTGGTGATGCCGGGGAGTAGTTGTCGTATTTGTTGCGAGCATATGAATACGCCATTGTCAGTTTAACCATGTCAATGGGGGCATATACGGCAGAGGCTTCAAAACCCCTTTGTGATGTTTTCCCTGCATTTATATACGGGTCACTCCAACCTGATCCTGATGAAACAATTTTATCGGTTATCTCCATTGAGTAGATGGCAAAATCCAGTCCGAGTTTGTTTTGGAAAAGTGCGCTTCGTATGCCAAATTCGTAATTGTCGGCCTTTTCAGGAGTTAAATTGGCATTGGCGCCAGTTGAGGTGAAGAGTTGACTGGTGGTAGGAACAACAAATCCTTTGGAGTACGAGAGATAACTGTTTAAGCGTGCAGTGAAGTCATAGGTAAGGCCAAGTTTTGGACTAAACTGGTCGAACTCCTTTTCTCCATTGTTGGAGTTGTTCAACATATCTTCGAAGTCGTATTTTACTGAATCATAACGACCGCCAGCAGTAAATTTCAACGTGTCAATGGGAGTGACTTGTATCTGGAGAAATGGAGCGTACATGGTGGTGGTAATGTCATCGGAGCTATTCTTGCTCCCTGTGGTAAAGGAGGTGTATTTGTTAAGGGCCGCGTCCTTGGTGTAATAAATGTCATAGGAGACAAAATCGACACTGCTGCGCTCGGTATCCAGACCAGTGACGATTTTACTTGCCAGCGCCGTGAACTCACGGCTGTAAAGGAACTGCAGGTTGGCAGCCTTGTCATCATTTTGATTATATCGGCCCTGATATTTCCCAGTATTGGCTCCAAAGGTGAGGAGTCGAATGCCGTATGTTGGTCGGGACTCGGAGTCGATATCCTTGAGAGAAAGTGTCGTCTTAAATTCAGCTTGCTCTAAAAAGTAGCTATAGGATATGGTCGGGGCAATTTTGTCGGTTTTAGACATGGAAAGATCATGGTAACTGTGCTGCCAATTTCCCTCAAATTCGCTTTTTGTAAGAGTGCTGGGGCTTTGATTATCTTTTTTTAGATAGTCAACTTTAAAGGTCATCAGGGACTCAGAGATAGGAACCTGGAGTTTGATTGAAGCAGATTTCTTTTCAAGGTTGTTGTTATCTCGCCAGCCTTCATTATCAATATAGTTCAAATCGATGTTGAAACTGGCCTTCTCGCCACTGCCACTGCCAGATATCCCGCTGCGCCACGCCTCGCCCCTGCCGTATTCACTCCAAACTTTAAGCTGTGGTTTAGCTGAGGGATCCTTACTGATTATATTGATTACGCCACCAATGGCATTACTGCCGTAAAGAGCGGATGCGGGCCCCTTGATAACCTCAACCCGGGAGATATTGTCACTGTTAATTTCGGCAAATTGACCGCTGCTGCCGGAGCCATAATTGCTGACCGGGATGCCGTCTAGAAGGACGATGGTGTAGGGATTGGTGAAATGGGTTGCAACTCTTATGGATGTAATCTCAGAATCACCACCAAAATCATGACTGTATATACCGGGTATTCGAGTTAAAATATCACTGGGATTCCGGTATTTAATTTTTTCAACTTCGGTTTTATCTAGAACATTTATTGTTACCGGCGCCTCTTTCAGCTTTTCTTCCACCCTGGAAGCGGTGACTACCACCTGATCTAATTCTTGACTGATATCTGAGGCTGCGACCGGGCTTACAGTTGCTAAAACTGCTAGTATTGGAACTAGTTTCACGAACTCCCCCTTTTTACATTTTGTCTGATTGGCATGTGCCACATTGTGGCTCTTAGAAATCGATTCTATAGCAGTAATGAAACTGTTTGAGAATGTGGCAAATTGTCGCATTGCCGAGAAATATAGCTGAAATTCTATTTGAGTAGCAGGTCGGCTACTCCTTGATTTTTCAAGTTATTCTTAGTATGTGATGATTTATTGGTGCAAATATTAATTTCCTAAGAGATCGCTTAATGTCAGAACGGCCCGACCACCCTAAGTTGCCCGACCATCAAATGGTCTCAGATGATCCACGGTTTCAACGTTTTCAGGCAATTCTAAAAGACTTGCGGATTATATTTCGTGCAAGTCAGGCCCACGCCAAGTGGGTTGAAAAAGAGTGTGGATTGAGTTCGGCACAGCTTTGGATGATGTGGGAACTTTTCAAAACACCTGGGCTAAAGGTTTCTGAGCTTGCAATCATCCTATCCATCCATCCCTCAACCTGCAGTAACATGCTAGATAAACTCCAAAACAAAGAACTGGTTCGCCGAGATCGGAATAATCCCCAAGATCAAAGGGTTGTTGAACTGTTTCTTACTGAAACGGGAACCCAGCTATTAGCTGGCGCGCCTCGACCAGCTCAAGGGGTTCTTGCTGATGTTTTGCTCCGTTTGCCCGATGAGACGCTCGGCCAACTCGAAGAAGGACTCACAGAGTTTGTTAAGGCCTTGAAAAAACAAAATGAGGACGATGGGTTCACGCCTATCGGGTCGTAGTCATTCTACCTAGTTTTTCATCTTTCCCCCCATTGTTCCTGTAAGTTCATTTCGCTGACAAGATGGTCGTGCCATTGCACTGATCAACTCTTTGTGTTATCGTGATAAACATTTATTCCACAAAACTATATTCTGTAAAATTAAATCCAAAGAAATTAGTTGTCATGCGTAAAGACATTGTGCACATCGGTGCCGACAAAATGCACTATGAGGTCTTAAGCATTGTTGAGCTGGCCAGAGAGTTGAATGCCTTGGGGCTTGATATCTACTGGGAGAATATCGGTGACCCGATTTCCAAAGGGCTGTCCTTGCCTTCCTGGTTTAAAGAGATTGTCTCTAATTCCCTGCAAAGTGACGAATTATACGGGTATAGCCCGACCAAAGGACTATATCAGACACGTAAATTCTGGGCTGACATCTCCCTGCGTAACAACGGTAAGTATATCTCCCCAGACGACATCATCTTCTTTAATGGGCTGGGGGATGCAATCAATAAAATTTTCGGATTTTTGAAAAGAACAGCACGGGTGTTGGTTCCAAGTCCGGGGTATATGACGTATGCATCTGGAGAGGCTGCTCACGCTGGGGCTTTACCGGTCAGCTATTATTTGCACCCTCAAAATGGCTGGTGCCCTGATGTCGCAGATATTGAAACCAGGATACGCTATAACCCCTCCGTAGTGGCCATTTTGATTGTGAATCCGGACAACCCAACAGGCTTTGTCTATCCGGAAAAAATCCTCAGAGAAATTGTCATTCTCGCGCGTAAATATAATCTGTTTGTCATTGTCGATGAAGTGTATGAGAATATCGTTTTCAACGATCAGGTCCCATGTTCGCTCGGGAAATACATTGGAGATGTCCCAGGGATAGCACTGAAAAGTATGTCCAAAGAAATGCCCTGGCCGGGGGCTCGCTGTGGTTGGATGGAGGTCTACAATAGAGAAAAAGATACAGGCTTCGATGCCTATATCAACTCTATTGTTAATGCGAAAATGCTGGAGGTTTGCTCTACTACTTTACCCCAAAAAGTTTTGCCAATTCTCATGGCGCACCCCGGTTACAAATCTTTTCTGCAAGAACGGGTACAGAAATATCAGGAACGGGCAAACATCGCTTACAAAATGTTTTGTGGTGAGGAAGGACTCATCGTCAACCCCAGCAATGGAGCTTTTTATTTCACGGTAGTTTTCCAGACAAACTATTTGTCTGAAGATCAAACCCTGCCAGTTCCCAACAATCTGGTCAGCAATAAAATTGCACAGCTTGTCGATGCTCCAATGATGGCACTAGACAAGCGTTTTTCACTCTATCTTCTGGGTAACACTGGTATCTGCGTTGTTCCACTGTCTTCCTTTAATACAGAGTTGCAGGGGCTTCGCATGACTCTTCTTGAAGAGGACGATAAACGCTTCTTATGGACGGTCACCAGCATAAGAGACTCGTTACGCAATTACCTGGGCACCATGTAACTTAATCTTATGCGACATTGTCCTCGGAAAATTAACCTGATGCCTGCCCAATTTGTGCTGGTGATTTACCTATGTAGTTTGGGACTGTTCTGCCAATACTCCAAAGCGCAGGCAAGCAGCACTGGTCGCTATGATATTGTGTATTTCGAGGACAGTAATCTTGATGCTGCGCTGGACTTCAAAGAAAAGCTTGAGACGATGCTTGGCCCGGAAGTAACCAAATCTTTGAAAATAGTCCGTACAAGAAACAGATACGGTGTTGTGTATGATCGAAGCGGGACTCCTTTATCCTCAGCACGCCTTGTTGTGCACCATAACAGTATTTTAGAAAAAGTTGGCATGCAGGGTACGGCGGTGGCGATCGGTGCCGGACAATATTCTGACCTCTACAATGTCAGCTATGGTCTAGGGGTTAACCTTGTAAGCCTGAAGCACCGATATGAAATGATTTATCGTTATTTGGGGCAGGATGTTGGTAAAGACCTGTTCATCGAAAAAACACGCCATGATAATTACATTCTTGTCTATCGCCGCTTAGGAGATAGACAATCGACACTCCGAGTTGCCAATAGGCATGATAACTTACTGAAACGAAAGGGAGTTGCTGCATCGATTGCCCTTTCGCAAAACAATGAAATTGTTTTTGGAGAATCAAGTTATCTGGATATGGAAGACAAGCCGGTTCCCCGTGCAAGTTTTACAGCCACTAAAGCTTCGCCGACAGTTCCCAAACATAAAACGAGTAAAACAGCAAAAAGGTTTACGGGCAAGACCGACGACTCCGCCACCTTGCTGGAGAAAAAAATAGAGAAGTATATCAAGGAGTTACGCAGAAAAAATAAAATTACATCCGATGAACGAACTGCCTGGTTGGCCTACGACCTGACCACAGGACGCAATCTTATAGACATTAACATACATACACCTTTGCAAGCGGCGAGCATGATGAAGCCATTTGTGGCCCTGGCTTTTTTCCTTAAGGAGAAAGAGGGGGCATTGATATATGGTCCGAAAAGTCGGCAAAAAATGGAGGCCATGATTCAACGCAGTGACAACAAGGCGACAAACTGGCTGATGCGTCATATCGGCGGCCCAAAAGCGGTTGAAGATACGCTCAAGAAACAGTATCCAAACATCTTTCAATCTATAAAAATAGTCGAATATATCCCCGCTAATGGCGGAACATACCGAAACAAAGTGGCGCCTCGTGAATATGGTATGTTTCTGGCGGCGCTCTGGAACAAAAAACTGTCATCGGGAAAAGAAATTCGTCGACTAATGGCCCTACCCAACAGGGACCGCATCTACCATGGTACGCCTCTTCCCAGGGGGACGCTGGTTTTCGACAAAACCGGAACAACAGCCAAACTTTGTGGCGATATGGGCATATTGGTACCTAAAGGCCGAGATGGTCGCCGCTATCCGTATATTATTGTGGGGATCATCGAAAAACAGAAAAGGGCGAGAAACTATGGCCATTGGATGGCTTCTCGAGGCAACATCATTCGTAACGTATCAAGCCTAGTCTACAGTAGCCTAAAAGAAGAATACAGCCTGCTGTAGAGTAAATATTAATGAAACTAAAGAATTAGTTATGGCAACCTGCTTGTCAACTATTCATAAAAAGAAGGAACTTTATGGAAATGCTTAGCACACAGCAACAAGATATATTTAACGAGATTGGCTTTGATTCGGTCGGCAAATGGAAAGATTGGCAGTGGCAGATCAAACACTGCATCAAGGATGTGGATACCTTTGAAAGACTCCTGGACATTGAGCTTTCAGAGGATTTACGTCGTGATTTTCGGACGATTGTCAATAAATTCCCGATGTCCATAACACCTTATTATCTTTCCCTTATAAAAACTGATGACGTAGAGAAAGACCCAATCTTCAAGCAGAGTTTTCCGGTGATCAACGAACTTGAGATTCAAGATACCGATATGGTTGACCCTCTGCATGAAGATGCAGATAGTCCTGTCCCCGGGCTCACGCACAGATATCCGGATCGGGTGCTGCTGCTGGTCAGTAACATGTGTTCCATGTACTGCAGACATTGTACAAGAAAACGCCAAGTCGGAGACCGGGACACCATACCTGGAAAAGATCAAATTATGAAAGGAATTGAATATATTCGGCAAACGCCTCAAATAAGAGATGTTCTCTTGAGTGGAGGCGATCCGTTTCTTTTGTCAACCGATTATCTGGATTGGATTCTTACTGAATTAAAGATGATTGACCACGTGGAAGTGGTTCGAATTGGAACACGGACGCCTGTTGTTCTTCCATATCGAATCACAGACCGATTAGTTGCAATGTTGAAAAAACATAGTCCGATCTGGATTAATACCCATTTCAATCATCCCCGTGAACTGACAACCTCATCGAAAGAATCTTTGAAAAAGTTGGCGGACGCTGGTATCCCACTTGGCAATCAAACTGTCCTCTTGTCGGGTGTTAATGATTGTTCAAGAATTATGCGTTCGCTATTTCACAAACTTGTCGCAAACCGCGTGAGGCCATACTATTTGTATCAATGCGATCTCTCGGAGGGGCTTAATCACTTCAGAACGCCGGTTGGTAAAGGTATTGAAATCCTCGAGAGTCTTATCGGTCATACAAGCGGATTTTGTGTTCCAACCTATGTAATTGATGCACCAGGTGGAGGTGGCAAGATCCCCGTGATGCCAAATTATCTAATCTCCTGGTCTACCAATAAAGTTGTTTTGCGAAATTATGAAGGCGTGATCACAACCTACAAAGAACCGGACTCTTATGAACCCACATTTTGTAAAAGAAATTGCGATGAGTGTGACTTGCAACTTTCTCTTGAGGATGCAGATGAAACCCGTTCTTTAGGAATTGAGAAACTACTGGCTGACAGCAATAATATGATTGCCCTGGTTCCCAAAAATAATTCGCGTCATGGCCGAAGAGGATAACAACAATATGTCCAAACAACCACCAGATAAGGTAAAAGAACTTCCCGATGGTTCAATTATCCAGCATGGGCCTCTCAATGATCGCATCTATTTAATGAAGGTTGGCAACAGTCTGCCCCGGTCGCTGCCTTCAGATTTGGTAAAAATGGCAGAACGTCATGAATACTCAAAGATATTTGTGAAGATTCCTGCTGATTATTCTAAACAATTTGTACGTGAAGGGTATATCGAAGAAGCTTCAATTCCCCGATTCTTTAATGGTGCAATCGCCGGTGTTTTTATGGGGTATTACCTTGATGAAGAACGTGCTTCAGAGCCTGATGCAGCAGATATCAAGAAAATACTTCGCCTTGCCTTTAATAAATCTGGCAGTACCAACGAATCGTTGGATAAAGAGTTGTTCAGATTGCATCGATGTAAAGAAGAGGATGTTGAAATAATGGCAACAATTTACAAAAAGGTTTTCCAAACCTACCCCTTTCCAATCCATGACCCCCTGTTTCTTAAAGACAGCATGCAGAGTAATGTCGATTATTTTGGGATTGAAAAAAATGGGCGGCTTATTGCTCTTTCTTCTGCTGAAATTGATGTGACATCCCAAAACGTTGAAATGACTGATTTCGCAACACTGCCAAAGTGGCGTGGCAATAGCCTCGGGGTACATCTCCTTCTTCGAATGGAAAAAGAGATGAAAAAAAAGGGGATCAGAACGGCCTATACAATTGCAAGAGCGAAATCCGCCGGAATTAACATAACTTTCTCCAAGCTCGGCTATGAGTTAGGGGGGAGACTCAAAAATAATACCAATATCTCAGGCAACATCGAAAGCATGAATATCTGGCACAAAACTATCTGCTAAATTCTTCCTTGTATCATTATCTGTTTCGCTATTTTTATTATTGTGTAATCTGACCGAAACAATCCTATCTTCAGACAACAAAACAACAGTAAAAGGTCTCAATTCGGTATTCTGCAATGATTCAAAAAGGTTTCACGTATTCAATCCACTGGAATATTCTACAGATTATTGTTGGTTCAATTATTACAGCGTTCGCCCTTAAATCAATTGCCCTTCCGCATCACTTTGTCCCTGGAGGTCTTTTTGGTGCTGCATCGCTGCTTTTTTTCACTACAGGTTTCGGTAGTATTTCCGGGTTATATCTGTTGTTTAATATTCCGATGTTTATAATTGCCTGGCGAACTATCAGCAGGCGTTTTCTCTGGTACAGCGTGTCGTCCATGCTGATTTTCACTTTGGCATATATGTCAATCGAGCTTGAACTACAGATAAAAGACCAGCTCTATGCAGCTGTTGCCTGTGGCTTATTATCCGGCCTTGGTGTGGGGATTGTTCTGCGGTCGCTTGGCTCTAACGGTGGACTCGATGTTGTTGCTGTTTGGATGTTTCAGAACTTCAATATCGGCATCGGTAAATTTTATTTTGTATTTAACACGCTGCTTTACCTTTGCAGCCTTATCTACCTCGATATCGACCTTGTTATGGCCTCAATAATCATGACCTTTGTTGCCTCAGCAGTAATGGAGCAAACACTTGCCATGTTCAGTCAGCGAAAGGTTGTTTTTATCGTGTCTGATCTTTGCGAGAGCATTTCTGAAGAGATTCAAGAAAAGTTAAAAATAGGCGGGACCCTCTTGAACGGGTGGGGCATATACTCGAAAGCACCGCGCTCTGTCTTGATGACGGTGATCAATAACATTCAACTCAAGCGACTCGAAGAGGCGGTATTTACCATTGACGAGAACGCTCTCTTTATCGTTGAAAATACCTTTTCAGTTTTAGGAAAAAGTTTCTCAAAAAGAAAAATATATTAGCAGATCTCTCAACTTTTGGCAGTTAGCTGTCAGTGTGTTTTGAATGCTTCTTTGTGCAATCCGTGCCGCAGCATCAACTTGTGAAGCTGCCTTGTTGTAATGCCTGAAGCCTCAGCGCTTTTGTTGATTTTTCCCATGTTTTTTTCGAGTATTTCTTTGAGATAGCGCCGCTCAATCTCTTCCACGCCTCTCTTTCTGACTTCAGTCAAGGGCAGCATGGTGTCTATTTTGGCCAGGGAAAGGGCGTCCTGCTCCATAAACAGTTCGGCCGGGAAGCTATCGGGCATGAGGACAGAGGATTTTTCGAGAATGTAGGCTCTCTCCATTACGTTTTCGAGTTCACGGATGTTTCCCGGCCATGAGTAGTTAAGAAAAGCGGTAATTACCTGGGAGTGGATATCGAAGATGTTTTTTGTTTGAAATTTGTTGAGCCGTTCCAGAAACACCTCAATCAAGAGCGGAATGTCTTCCTTCCGATCTCGGAGAGGAGGAAGCTCTATCGGAAAAACATTGAGTCGATAGTACAGATCATTTCTGAATTTTTGCTCATCACAGAGTTGCTTGAGTTCAACGTTGGTTGCGGCAATGATTCGGATATTTGCCTCAATGGAATCTTCCCCTCCAACACGCTGGAATGTGCTATCTTGTAAAACCTGGAGCAGTTTGATCTGGGCGGCCGGTGTGATTGTGCCAATCTCGTCGAGGAAGATGGTTCCACCTTCTGCTATCTCAAATTTTCCGAGTTTACGCCGAATTGCCCCGGTAAAGGCACCTTTTTCATGGCCAAAAAGTTCACTCTCTAAAAGAGTGTCGGGGATAGCGCCACAATGGACATTGATAAACTGTTCGTTTTTTCTGTTGCTCAATTTGTGGATAATTTTTGCTAGTACCCCCTTGCCGGTTCCTGTCTCGCCGGTTAAAAGCACGGTACTTTTTGTGGAAGATACGGATTGGACGTTATTGAAAACCTGCTGCATGGCTGCACAGCGTGTCTGGGAAAGAGTGATCGAGTCTTTGTCCCAGGTCTCTTCACGCAAATAATCAAGTTCAGATTGTACTTTTTGGGACTCATTAATACTCTTGACCACCAGGCGGATTTCGTCTGAAACAAGAGGGTAGGTGATATAATCGCTAACCCCTTGTTTGACAGCTTTCACAGCCTCCCTGAGCATTTTCTGGGAGGTCATTACGATAATTTCAACAGAGGGATAGAGTATCCAGAAGGATTGCAGTACGGCCTTATATCCACCGGAGGCGGCTGCCTGATTTAAAATCTTCATATCGATAAAAATCAAATCACACCGAGATCTCTTAATGATCTCGATTCCTTCGGCCAATGAAGAGGCTGGCGATAAAAGATTGCTGCCTTTTGCGCTCATCTCTCTGAATAGAGAAAATACTTCCGGATCTTTGCTGATCACCAGACTATTTTTCACACGAGCTCCTTTTTGCTGTTGGCCGGTGGCCAATATTTTTCTATAAAAAAGAACTTGTGGTTCCGTTTATCGTTAAACAAGAACCTGTAGTTCCTTTGTTCTATTTTATACTGTTTTATCAACTAATTACGACCATTAATTTTGATTAATTCCAAAATTAATGGGCATACGTCACAGGTATCGGAACTTCATGTTCCGATGTGTCTGTGAGGCTAACTGAAATATCTTATGATAACAGTATGTTATATGTGTGGCACCGACTTTGCTAGGTAGACCAACGTTCAGATAACATTTTACATGAGGGTAGGTTGTTATCCCTCGGTGTCATTATCCGAGTAATCTCAATTCCACTGAAGTCAGAAAGTGGATGGTACTGAATAACGCTATGACTAAAAAGAAAAAATGGACAGTTGAAGACGCAGCTAATCTTTACGGCATCGATAAATGGGGTGCTGGTTATTTTGCCGTGGATGAGTTTGGCGAGGTTGTGATCACTCCTTTGGGGAAAGACAATGGGGTGAAGATCAGTCTGTTTGAAATCGCAAGAGGTATTGAGGAGCGTGGACTTGCGATGCCTGTGCTTCTTCGAATTGAGAATATACTTGGCTCTCAGATAAAAAGGCTGCATGAGAGTTTTAACAAGGTCATTAAAGAGGTTGGTTATACAGGTAAATATAAAGGTGTTTTTCCCATTAAGGTTAATCAGCAGGAACAGGTTGTTGAGGCTATTACCCAGTTTGGCAGAGAGTATGATCATGGCCTTGAGGCCGGAAGCAAATCCGAGCTTATTGCCGCAATTTCAATGCTTGATAACCGTGATGCCTGCCTGATCTGTAATGGTTACAAAGATGAAGAGTTTATTGACCTGGGCCTTTATGCAACGAAAATGGGGCTGAAATGCTTCTTTGTCCTGGAGATGCCCGGCGAACTTGAAGTGATTCTGGAAAGGGCCAAAAAAATCGGTGTTCGTCCTCTGCTGGGACTTCGCATAAAATTATCGACGAAAGCAGAAGGGCAGTGGGCTGAATCTGGTGGTGAGGCGAGTGTTTTTGGTCTTACAATGAGCCAGGTTATTGATGTGATTGACCGCTTAAAAGAAGACGATAAACTTGACTGTCTCCAGTTGCAGCACTATCACATCGGGTCGCAGATTCCTAATATCCAAGATATTCGCGCCGGGGTTATTGAGGCATGCCGTATTTACGAAGAGCTCGTGAAAGAGGGTGCGGCGATGGGATTTCTTGACCTTGGTGGAGGACTTGCAGTTGACTATGATGGATCAAAAACAAACTATCATTCAAGTCGTAACTATTCAGTTGAAGAGTATTGTTGTGATATTGTCGAAACCATTGCCTCGGTTCTTGATAAGAACAATATCGCGCATCCAACAATTGTGACAGAGTCTGGACGCTTTACTGTAGCCTATTATTCGGTACTCCTTTTTAACGTCTTAGATGTTACGGAAGTTACCCCGCATCCAATTCCTGTGGATCTGCCGAAAACCACCTATGATCTGCTTGATAATCTCCTGTCGACCTACAACATGGTTTCGGCAAAAGATATCCAGGAATGTTACAACGATGCGTTTTTTTACAAAAGTCAGGCGCAGCAGCTTTTTAAGAACAGCCAGATTACTATGCGTGAGAAGGCAATTGCCGATGACCTTATCCGGCACATTCTGATAAAAATTACTAAGGTGGCTAGTGAGCTTGATTATGTCCCTGAAGAAATAGAACAAATTGAAAAACTTATTCCTGATATCTACTATGGGAATTTCAGTCTGTTTCAATCTCTACCTGATGTCTGGGCTATAGGCCAGCTGTTTCCGGTTACACCTATTCATCGCCTGGGCGAAGCCCCTACCCGGAGCGCCATAATCGCTGATATTACCTGCGACTGTGAGGGGAAAATAACAAAATTTCCATCACACCCTCATGCCAGGGAAACAATTCACTTACATGAACTGAGAAAAGGTGAAGAGTATTACCTGGGTGTTTTTCTTGTTGGTGCCTACCAGGAGACACTGGGCGACCTCCATAATCTGTTTGGTGATACTAACGTGGTTTCCATAAACATTCAAAGTGATGGCACGTATGACTTTGTGCGCGAACTTGAAGGCGATTCTGTCGAGGACGTGTTGTCGTACGTGGAATATGACGTGAAGGCGATCAAGAAACGAATGAAAGATTTTGCGGAGGATTCAATTCGTCAAAACTTTATTACCACAAAAGACCGCAAAACAATTCTCAGCTGTTTCAACGAGGGGTTACGCGGTTACACATATTTTGAAAAAGAGTAAAAAACTTTTTAACCGAGATCAAGGAGTATTTACATGTCACGAGTTTTAATAATTGGTGCAGGCGGTGTCGGGTCAGTTGTTACCCATAAATGTGCTCAGGTGCCAGAGGTTTTCAGTGAGATCTGCCTGGCAAGCCGCACTGTTTCCAAATGCGAACAGATTGCCAGCCAGATCAAGAGTCCAATACGCACCGAGCAGGTAGACGCTGATAACGTCCCTGAACTGGTCAGTCTGATAAAAGAGTTTGGCCCGCAACTGGTTGTTAATGTTGCGTTGCCATACCAGGATCTGCACATTATGGACGCCTGTCTTGAAACGGGAGTGGATTATCTGGATACGGCAAATTATGAGCCGCCAGATGAGGCGAAATTCTGCTACAAATGGCAGTGGGATTATCAGCAGCGCTTTCAGGATAGAGGTCTCATGGCACTTCTGGGCAGTGGTTTTGATCCTGGGGTGACAAATGTTTTTACGGCCTGGGCCAAGAAAAAACATTTTGACCAGATTCACACCTTAGACATTATTGATTGCAATGCTGGTGATCATGGTCAGCCATTTGCCACAAACTTTAATCCCGAAATTAATATCCGAGAAGTTACCCAACGCGGCAAGTTCTTTGAAAATGGTGTCTGGAAGGAGACTGAGCCACTGAGCCACTGCCAGACCTTTGATTTCCCTGAAGGAATTGGCCCTAAGAAAATATATCTTCTGTATCATGAAGAGCTGGAATCATTAGTCCGACATATCCCGGAAATCAAAAGGGGCCGTTTCTGGATGACTTTTTCTGATAACTACCTCAATCATCTCAATGTTCTTCAGGGAATTGGCATGACGGGTATTAAGCCCATCAACTACCAGGGGCAGGAGATCATACCGCTACAGTTCTTAAAGGCAGTGCTTCCTGATCCGAGTTCCCTCGGGCCGCTCACAAAGGGGCGAACCTGTATAGGCTGCCTGATCAAGGGCATAAAAGATGGCAAGGCAAAGAGCTACTATATCTATAATATCTGCGACCACGAGCAGTGCTATAAAGAGGTGAAGTCTCAGGCGGTTTCGTACACAACGGGCGTGCCGGCAATGATCGGGGCAATGATGATGCTTACCGGTAAGTGGAGAGGAGAGGGTGTCTTTAACATGGAGCAGTTTGATCCAGAGCCGTTTATGGAGAAACTTACTATCCATGGCCTGCCTTGGGTTGAGTACGAGGGCGACCTTGCAGGAGTAGATTTGTGATCGTAACTGACGACACCATCAATTTCGACTTGAACACGGTTCCTTCTCCCTGTTTTATTGTCGACCAGCAGGCGCTTGAGCGTAACCTGGCAGTGCTCGATCACGTGCAGCAAAAAACCAAAGCGAAAATTCTTTTGGCTTTAAAGGGTTTTGCCATGTTCAGTGTCTTTCCGATTTTGAACAAGACTCTGGCCGGAACGTGCGCCAGTTCGATTGATGAGGCCTTGCTGGGGAGACAGGAGTTTGGCGGTGAAGTCCATACCTTTTCACCTGCCTATACCGAAAAGACCTTAGCCGAAATTATGGAGGTCAGCGATCACCTAGTTTTTAACTCCATTGGTCAATGGCAGCGATTCAAAGACGTCTGTCTGGGGCATGTGCGCAAAGTTAAGTTTGGGTTGCGACTTAATCCTGAGCACTCTGAAACAAAAACAGCCCTCTATGATCCTTGCCGTCCCGAGTCGCGTCTTGGTATTCGGGCTGAGGAGATTGCCGGAGTTGACCTTAGCGGCATATCCGGGTTTCATTTCCATACCCTTTGCGAGCAGGATTCGTACGCCCTTGAACGAACCTTGCGCGCAGTTGAAAATAAATTTGGCCGCTATTTTCATGAAGTGGACTGGATCAATCTGGGCGGTGGTCATCATATAACCCGACCTGATTACAATGTGGAGCATCTCTGCTCCCTTGTTAGGGATTTGAGAGATAAATATAAGGTGGATGTATACCTGGAGCCGGGTGAGGCTGTGGCGCTTAACGCCGGTATCTTTGTGGCAACTGTGCTCGATATATTTAACAACGGAGCACGCATCGCAATTCTCGATGCCTCTGCTTCAACGCATCTTCCTGATGTTCTGGAAATGCCTTATCGGCCTCATATAATTGGTTCAGGAGAGCCTTTAGAAAAGCCAAATACCTATCGTCTAGGTGGCATTAGTTGTCTGGCCGGAGATATAATTGGTGATTATTCGTTTGATAGGCCTCTTGCTGTTGGGGACCGGCTGGTTTTTACGGATATGGCTCATTACAGTATGGTTAAAACAACAACGTTTAATGGTGTTCGACTGCCGACGATTGCCCTCTTTAATAATGGTGATCTGAAGGTGATTAGGGAGTTTGGTTATGATGATTTTAAGAACAGGCTTTCGTAGGCCATGACGACAATAACGAATTTTCATGGTGATGATGTCGCACCTTCGCCCCCTGAGGAGGCCCTTTTTCACGTCATTCCTGTCCCCTACGAGAAAACGACTTCGTATGGCCAGGGCACATCACTTGGACCACAGGCTATTCTTGATGCTTCCTGCCAACTTGAGCTGTTTGACGGGAAAAATATTCCGGCCAGCTTCGGCTTGTATACCGCCCCATCTGTGAACTGCAGCGGCTCTGAAACTAAAATCATGGAGCGTATTGCTGCACGGGTGGGTGACTGTGTTGCCCATGGGAAAATCCCTGTTGTTGTCGGGGGCGAGCATACGGTCACCCTTGGCAGTATACTCGGCCTTGAACACAGATATGCCAGTTACGGTGTTGTGCACTTTGATGCCCATGCCGATCTTCGAAACAGCTATCAGGGAAGTCAATACAGTCACGCATGTGTGATGAGACGAATACATGAGCGAAACATCCCGTTTTTCCAGTTCGGAACACGTAGTTATTGCCATGAAGAGCATATCTTTCGCAAAGACAATAAAATTCCCTACCTGGACGCTGAAGAGATCTTTAAAGGGGGCATTGAAGGTTTTGTGCTGCCCCCTGGTTTTCCGGATAAAATTTTTATAACCTTTGATATTGACGTGTTTGACCCTGCTTTAATGCCGGCGACAGGAACGCCGGTGCCGGGTGGATTGAATTGGTATCAGGCACTATGGCTAATCGAAAAGATCCTCGATGAGAGAATCTGCATAGGGTTTGATGTCGTTGAATTCGCCCCGATCCCGCAACTGCATGGTGCTGCCTTTACTGCCGCGCAATTGATTTATAATATAATGGGTTATGTGACTCGAAGTGAAGTTAATACTAAGCAGTACTTGTTAGGTGTTGGTCATACTTTTTAGTTTCCTTTTTAGTTTCTAAATAACTGCCAGGAGGCGCTAGTCATGGAAAAGAGAAGTAGGTCTTATGAAAATGAATCTCGATTTGCTCGCTGTGAAATCTGTTATGGCGAAATTCCAATTGAATTTTATTTTGGTAAGGGAGAGGTTGTGGTCTGCTCTGAGTGTGACACTGAATACATACTTGAAGAACGACACCCTCTGGTTTTGACAATGGTTGTGGATAGATATGATGATGAAAACTTTGAAGGGCTTGAGTACGATTATTAGAAGATGTGTGTTTGCTACAGATTAGCCAATTAATTAGTTGAGATTCACTTTATTGATTTTTTAGCGTGAATTTAAAATGACTACCATAGAACAGAAAAACATAGGTTTACAAGGAATTATTACTGTAGATGACTTTGATTCAACTGGGAATCCGGTTCGTTTTGTCCTTTTAACCGATGATGAGAATAAATATATCCTTGAACATGATACGAAAAACCCCGATATAGATTTTTCTAGATATGCCCGGAGTAAGGTTCATCTGACGGGCGCGGTTCGTTTTGGCCATAAACGCCGTGTTATAACTGTAAGTGAAGTGAAAGTTTTATTGTGTTCGGATGGCGCTCATTACAAAAGTATAGTATAGGGGTTGGTCAGTTTTGCTGTAAGCAGAAAATCTACCTCAGGCCTTTTTACGGATATGCCTATGTAGGAGACTTCTAAGGGTGGTAGGGACGTTAGTTATGAAAAAAAATAAGACCAAGCCGGTTTCAGGCCCAATAAAACCATGCTGGCTCATTCTAAAGTTTTCCCGAATGTTGATTTATATACGGCCTCACTGTATCACGCAATGGGCATACCTGTTGATTTGTTTACCCCCATTTTTGCTATAAGTAGAACAGTAGGCTGGACAGCACATATTCTTGAACAATGGAGCAACAACCGGCTGATCAGACCACGAGCCAATTATGTCGGGTCGGCACCGGTTGACTATGTTCCTATTGAAACACGCACGCGCTAACAGGTGTCAGTATGGTGCCGAATATAGTGATTACTAAACAGAGCACTACCTTTGATAATGGTTGTGCCGCTCGAGAGTGAGGTGAAAATGCATAAGTGGCAAAAACAAGATAGATCGACAGTTGTACTTTGTGATCAGTGCTCCAAAAAAGAGTACAAAGTTCTTGATATTAGAGAGCAGTGGAAAAAAAAGGAGTTGGAGCAGGAGTACTGCTGCGAACTGTGCGGTGTTAAACAATTTATCTCACGGACTTCCTCTGAGTAACAAATTACTTTCCTTCCTGAAAAAAAAGAATAGAGCATGAAGTATGGTCTCGAGACTTTTCATTGGTATACGCAAGAGTCATTCGAGGCCATGCTACTATTTTTAACGGTACTGCTAACGATTTTACTTCCCTGAATAGAACTCGTTGGTGGTTCTTTCCTGTATTCTGATTTCTGTATAAAAGAACTCTGTTGAATAAAAAGACCAAAGAACAAAAGCTGAACAGCTCCGAGAAAACTACAGTTGGCTGGCGGGAATGGATAGTTCTGCCGGAGTTAGGTGTGCCAGCCGTAAAGGCCAAAGTTGACACTGGAGCTCGAACTTCAGCCCTGCACGCATTTTTTCTGGAACCCTTTATTGAAAATGGTAAGCGGAAGATCCGTTTTAAGATTCATCCTTTGCAGAGGAGATCGGATATTGAGCTGACCTGTGTTGCTGACGTTGTTGATCAGAGACTGGTGAGTGACTCTGGAGGTCATCGTGAAATGCGTTATGTTGTCCGAACGAAAGCGGTTATTGGTAGTCATGAATTTGAGCTGGAAATTACATTAACGGACAGGGATACTATGCAGTTTCGTATGCTCTTGGGTCGTACAGCTCTGGAGCAAAAGTTTCTTGTTGCTCCGGGACTATCGTATCTTGTAGGGAGAAGACCTAAAAACGTATATGGTCTAAAAAAGAAAAGGATGAAAAGATGAAAATTGCAATACTCTCAAGAAACTCAGAGCTATACTCCACCAGTCGGATGGTGGAAGCGGCGAAAGAACTGGGTCATGAGGTTAAGGTTATTGATCCACTTCGTTGTTATATGAATATAACTTCGCACAACCCTTCAATTCATTTCAAGGGCGAGCCTCTTAAAGGCTTTAATGCAATAATCCCACGAATCGGGGCTTCGATTACCTTTTACGGTACTGCTGTTGTCCGTCAGTTTGAGATGATGGGAGTTTACAGCTTAAACGAGTCGGTTGCAATCACACGATCACGAGATAAGCTTCGTTCGCTCCAGCTTCTGGCTCGAAAAGGAATTGGTTTGCCGATTACCGGCTTTGCCCATTCCACTAGGTATACAAAAGATTTGATTAATGTTGTTCATGGGGCGCCTCTGGTTATAAAACTTTTGGAAGGCACTCAGGGAATCGGGGTTGTGCTGGCCGAAACTCAGAACGCCGCTGAAAGTGTTATTGAGGCATTTCGGGGGATGAGAGCGAATATTTTAGTTCAGGAGTTTATTAAAGAAGCTGATTCGAAGGATATTCGTTGTTTTGTAGTTGGCCGTAAGGTGATTGCGACTATGATGCGAACGGGCAAAGAGGGGGATTTTCGTTCAAATATCCACCGGGGCGGCACTGTCGAGAAAGTTAATATAACCCCAGAGGAACGCTCAACAGCAGTACGGGCAGCAAAAATAATGGGATTAAACGTTTGCGGTGTGGATATTTTGCGATCAAACCATGGACCTGTGGTCATGGAGGTAAATTCGTCGCCAGGTCTTCGTGGTATTGAAAGAGCTACCGGCAAAGATATCGCCAAAATTATTATTGAGTTTATTCAAAAGAATGCTGGACATGGAAAAACTAAAACCAGAGGTCAAGGCTAGGTGGCAAAAAGAAAGTCGATTACGGTAGGTGAAAAGATTGTCAAACCTGGTGAAAGGCTGACAATTGATATACCTGTTGCCAAGCTTTACACCCGTACTCAAATGAACCTTAAATACCATGATTCATGGTAGCGATTCAAGGCGATACACAGCGAGGCGCCATGCTTAATGCATCAACAGGACAGACGCGGCGGCAGAGGCCACAGCCGAAACAGGCAGCGGCGTCGATTGTCGCTTTGTGTTCTCCTGAGCGTTCTGTGCTGCCGATGGCTTTGAATTGACAAGCTTCATGGCATGCCCCGCAACCAGTACAAAGATTGTTGTCCACTCTGGCGACGGTTTCCCCTCTAAACATAGTTTCAACATCGATAGACAGGGTGCGCAGTCCTAAACACTCTTGGGTCTGACAGTTGCAGATAGCACCAATAAACGGCGTTATCATGGTCCAGATTGTATGAACTGCGCCGACTTCTTCTAATTTTTCCATCTGTGAAATCGCTTCATCGGGAGAGATAGTCTCAAGCCCCATATCCTGAGTATGCCCGAAGTAACCCATGTCCAGATCTTGATACCAGGCAGCAGGACTGTAGCTGACACTATAGCAGCAGCGGGCCTCTTTTTTCATGGCAGCCCAGCGGCAGGCGCAGGGCATGCGAACGACTGACGCTGCCTTGCCGACTATCAGGCGAATATCCTCGATGGTAACAACCTGACCAAAATGTTCTTTTTTAGCACGGTCAATCAGTTGTTTGGTGAGACGGTGGGGAAGTGATCTCTTTTTAGAGTACAACGTTTCCAGGCGGCCAATCGTGGTAATTCCGTCCTCTATTGTCGACTGAAAGAAGTTTTGCACATACTGGCGTCTTTTAAGATCAGCAATTAGATCATTGCTGTAGTTAGCGGCATCTTTAAACCAGATCTGGCCATCACCATGATTTGTACAAAATTCACACATGAATGCGTTCGCTCAGTGCAGAAGGTGTATGGTGTGAAATAAAACTTTCTGGATGGTCATATCACTGGGTTGGGGCAATTTTTATTTCTACCCGGCGGTTGAGTTGACGTCCGACTTCAGTCTCATTGGTGGCAACTGGCATGGACTCGCCAAAGGCCAGAGTTTCAACTCTGCTGGCGGGGAGACCTCTCTGAGTTAACAGGTTTTTTACGGAGTCAGCTCGACGCTGGGAAAGATTTAAATTGTACTCTTCTGCTCCCTGGCTATCGGTGTGACCATCAACGCGCACGACAGTTTGCGGGTACTGATACAAGACATTGGCAATACGGTCAATTTCAGCATAAAGCCCAGGGCGCACTGTGGCTGAATTGCTGTCAAAAGTGACATCACCTTTTAAACTGATTGCCAGCAGGTTTCCCTCCCGTTTGACTGCGGCAGCTTCAGAATTTGCCAGAGCCGCACGCATATCACGTTCCTGGTTATCCATCATTTTTCCCGCTCCTGCACCAGCGAGGCCGCCAACGGCGGCACCTATAGCTGCGCCAATCAATGTCGACTCAGTGTCTCTTCCGGCAATCTGGCCGATTATTGCTCCGGCAGCAGCGCCACCACCGGCTCCATAGAGGCCGCCTTGGCCAGTATTGCTTTGCGGAACACATGACGAGCTAATTAATGAAAGGAGGGAGAGAGACACAACGAGATGAATAGATTTCATAGCGGACTCCAGTGGTAAAAGTTTCACAGTTGTTGGTTGGCTAGCTCAACAAAGAACAAAATTTGCCAGCTAATGCTTTTAGTTTTGAATCATTTTTCGCTAAAAAAATACGGTCTGCCTGGTCGATGAGGTCAGGCCTGTTTTTAAGGATAATAGTAGCACTTATCTCAGCTCCGATTCCAGTAATTTTTTGGCAATTTTTTACCCGGGCTTTTCTTTGATTTAAGAACTCCTGGGTGAGATCATTGCAGCTGATTGAAGCAAGTTTTTCTTTAAATCTATCTTGGAGCTCTTTGGTCGCCAGACGAGCCTTCTTTTTGGATAGGCCTTTTTTGCAATGGGGGCTTAAGAAGAGGCCCATGACCGATACCGCACCAGTTAAAGCGCCACAGGTTCCTTCTCCACCACCCATGCCTCCACAGAAACCATTGCCGATTTTCAGCACGGTTTCATCATCTAGACCACCGCTTAAGCCTTTATTTATGACGTACATGATAGCTTCCGAACAGCAGAGGCCATGGACGCCAAAAAAATTTTCGGTGCGAAGGCGAATTTGTTCAGCCAGTATTTCAATATCGTTTTGATCTGTCATGGAACTTTTTATTTGCGAGCGCTATGAAAAAACGCCCCCATAGAGGGGGCGTAGAACGATCTATTAGTTTATCAGTAATTAAAATTTGCGATTAGAAGGAACTCATCAACTCAATATTTTTCTTTAACTGTGTGGGTATAAGAGTATGCACAAAACGGCTATTGTCAACCACTCGGTATGATAACGATTACCCGACTTACCTGAAATATGAAGCAAGACTCAAGATAAAACTGTCAGCCTTATTTCTTTGAAAATATAATTTTGTTTGAGTCAGAGCAGTCCGCCATAATCGTATCTCCCGCCAAAAATGTTCCCTCAAGTATCTTCATTGCCAGTGGATCCTGAATGTGCCGCTGGATTGTTCTTTTTAAAGGCCTGGCCCCAAAGGATGGATCATAACCGGCCTGGATCAGGAACTCTTTGGCGGCGGCAGTTAACTCTAAAGAAAAATTTTGTTCGTGCAAACGAGCTTGCAAGAGCGAAAGCTGTATCTCGATGATTTGGGCAAGATCGGCTTTGCTCAGGCCGTGGAACGTTATTATCTCATCGATACGATTGAGGAATTCCGGTTTGAACTGTTGATGCAGCAGTTTGTCGAGTGCGGCCTTAAGCTCTTCTGAGTCCTCTGCCATTTCCATGATTAGATTACTACCTAAATTAGAAGTCATAATCAGAATGGTATTCTTGAAAATAACAGTTCTTCCTTTGCCGTCGGTCATGCGTCCATCGTCAAGAATCTGCAGAAGAACATTGAACACATCAGGGTGAGCCTTTTCAATTTCATCAAAGAGTATTACTGAATAAGGCTGTCTGCGAACGGCCTCTGTCAGGTAGCCACCTTCGTCATAACCAACATAGCCCGGGGGAGCACCAATCAACCGCGCCACAGAATGTTTTTCCATAAATTCCGACATATCCAGGCGGATCATGGCTCGTTCGGTGTTGAACAGAAATTCGGATAACGTTCGAGCCAGTTCGGTCTTGCCGACCCCTGTCGGACCAAGAAAAATAAAGGAGCCCAGCGGTCGATCCGGATCCTGCAGGCCTGCTCGTGAACGGCGGACGGCGTTGGCAACTGCCTGAATAGCTGTTTTTTGGCCTATGACCCTTTTGGCTAGGAGTTCGTCGGCATGGACAAGCTTTTCTTTTTCGCCGCTCAGTAGCCTATCCATGGGAATTCCGGTCCAAGTCGCGACAACTTGGGCGATATCTTCCTCATCAACTTCCTCTTTGAGCATTTTCTTGTCTTGCTGGATGTTGGAGAGCTGATCATTCTCGTTAGTGAGCTCTTTCTCCAGTCCAGCGATTACGCCATATCGAATTTCGGCAACCTTGCTCAGCTCACCCATACGTTCAGCGCGCTGTTCTTCCATGCGGGCCTCATCAATGCGACTTTTGATGTCGCGAATTTTTTTTATGGTCTCTTTTTCGAGAGTCCAGTGGCCTTTCATGCTGTTAAGGTTTTCATTGATATCGGCGAGTTCCGCGTCTAACTTGGAGAGCCGCTCTTTAGAGGAACTGTCTTTTTCTTTTTTTAAGGCCACCCGTTCGATTTCAAGCTTAATACGCTTTCGATCAATCTCGTCAATCTCTGTGGGCATTGAGTCTATCTCGATTCGCAGCTTCGAACTGGCCTCATCGATCAGATCAATTGCTTTGTCGGGCAGAAATCTGTCTGTGATATATCTATTTGAAAGTGTTGCCGCAGCTACAGTTGCCGAGTCAGTAATGCGAATTCCATGGTGTACTTCATATTTTTCTTTGATGCCCCGTAGAATTGCAATGGTATCTTCAACAGAGGGCTCTGCAACCAGAACCTGTTGGAAACGGCGCTCTAAGGCAGGGTCTTTCTCGATGGTTCGAAACTCCTTTATGGTTGTTGCGCCAACACAATGCAACTCTCCTCTGGCCAGAGCCGGTTTGAGCATATTTGAGGCATCCATGGCGCCTTCAGCAGCACCTGCACCGACGAGGGTGTGAATTTCGTCGATAAAGAGGATGATTTCTCCTTCACGTTTTTGAACCTCTTTAAGTACCGCCTTGAGTCTGTCCTCAAACTCTCCCCGATACTTAGCACCGGCAATAAGTGCCCCCATGTCGAGTGCAACAACTTGTTTATTGCTTAGAGTCTCAGGGATATCGCCCATGACAATACGTTGGGCGAGTCCTTCAACAATAGCAGTTTTACCGACACCGGGTTCACCGATCAATACCGGATTGTTTTTTGTGCGCCGGGCTAAAACCTGCACAACCCTTCTAACTTCATCATCTCTGCCGATAACAGGGTCGAGCTTTCCCTGCTTGGCAAGAGCAGTCAGATCGCGGCCATATTTCTCCAAAGCTTGATATTTACCCTCTGGATCCGGATCCGTGACTCGCTGGTTGCCTCGGAAGGAGACCAGTGCCTTTAGAAAACCATCTTTAGAGATGCCATTGGTTTTGAGCAGTGCTGAGATGTCTGAGTTTTCATCGACCAGAGCGATGAAGATATGCTCCTGGCTTACATAGTCATCCTGCATGTTGGCTGCTATTGTAAAGGCTTTATCCAGTGTTTTCTTCAAGGAGTTTGAAAGATACACCTGGCCAAAACCACTGCCGCTGACTTTGGGTAGTTTTGCCAGATGTGCTGCAAGGGCATCTTCTACCTGACGCGGGTCAGTTCCAATTTTGCGCAGTACTGGCACGACTACCCCGTCTTGCTGTTGCAGTAGCGCCTTAAGTAAATGGGCAGAGAGAATCTCCTGCTGACCATTCTGCTCGGCAAGTTGTTGGGCGGTTTGTAGGGCTTGCTGGGATTTTAAAGTTAATTTTTCAATCTGCATTGGCATCTCCTTGACCCAAATATTTAGAGCCTCACTGAAGCTAGGCTTCATCGCTGTATTAAAAACTATTTGAACCAGACAACTACCAAAAGAGGTAAGAGTGAGACTCAAAAATGTCAAGTTGAGTGCTGGTTAATTGACCGTGTGAGAATGTGGGGATTTTAGAAAAATATGGAGCGAGTGCGAATAACGTCTTTGTTACTTTCAATTTCTTTAATTAATGCTTCAGACGGACGGCTCTCCAAATCGATGATGTTATAGCCTATTTGACCGTTGCTTTCGTTGATGTAACTGGAAATGTTAATGCCATGACGGCCTAGCACCTGGGTGGCAAAGCCGATCATGCCGGGTATGTCCTGATTAATCATGATGAGGCGGCAGGCGATAGCGTCTTTGGGGATGGATTCTGCCGTGGGAAAGTTGACGCTATGGGTAACAGAGCCAAGCTCGAGATAATTTTTAAGCTGTGTGGCAGCCATAACAGAGCAGTGCTCTTCGGACTCTTCAGTACTTGCCCCGAGATGGGGCGTGCAGATTACTTTTGGGTGGCCTAAAAGTAATCTGCTGGGAAAATCTGTAAGGTGAAATCGTAATCTGTTGGAGTCCAAGGCTTTGATAATATCACTGTCGACGACTATTTTGCCACGGGCAAAATTAATGAGGACGGCATCTGCTT
Organism: Desulfobulbaceae bacterium; assembly: GCA_015231515.1. NCBI lineage: Bacteria > Pseudomonadati > Thermodesulfobacteriota > Desulfobulbia > Desulfobulbales > Desulfobulbaceae > Desulfobulbaceae bacterium. The sequence continues at coordinate 5,990 of JADGBM010000008.1, read as the reverse complement.
TCAGCTGTTCAAGAAACGCTTGGTTGACGAGGCCTTCAGTCTTTTGGCTAAGTGGGACATGCAGTGAAATAATGTCGGATTCGCGGAGAATTTCCTGGGTAGAGCGAGCCAGGGTAACATCAGGAGAAAGCGCATGAATATTTGCCATGGCCGGATAGGGGTCGAAGCCGAGCACTCGCATCCCTCTGGACGTTCCGCCATTAGCAACACGTACACCGATTTGACCAAGGCCGATAACGCCCAAAGTTTTCCCTGCCAGTTCAAAACCCTTGAACTGCGATTTTTTCTGCTCAACTTCTCTGGCAATGTGGTCGTCGTCAAGGTCTGTAAGGTCTTGAAAGAAACGCAAACCCAGGTGGATGTTTCGAGCATAGGCGCCTAGCATTATGAACACGAGTTCGGCGACTGCGTTGGCGTTTGCCCCGGGGGTGTTAAAGACGCAAATTCCCTGTTGCGTTGCCTTGTCAACGGTGATGTTGTTCACACCTGCTCCGGCTCTTGAGATGGCATACGCGGAGGGGAATAGTTCGGTGTCTACAGGTGAACTGCGAACCAGGATGCCGTCGGGTGCCGTAATATCCGGGCCAACTTCGTAACTACTCGGAAAGACATCAAGACCCTCTCTGGCAATACTATTTAATATTTGTATTTTCATTGTCGGCTCGGGTTTTTAGGTTCAAAGCTGGTGTTTCCGGTGGTTTAACCTTGACATATTTTTGCGGCTTTTGATCTGGTGTTAATGGATATCCAAATGCCGGAATTAGATGGTTTTCAGGCAACCCGTCAGTTGCGTGAGCTAGAGAATAAGGCTGGCGGTAAGCAGTTGCCAATTATTGCAATGACTGCCCACGCCTTTCAGCAGGATATGGACAACTGTCTAAAGGAAGGGATGAACGACTATATCTCCAAACCAATTAATCCCGACAAGCTCTATGCTCTCATTGAACGATATTGCTGGGCTTAACTCTGTAGATCAAAAACTTAAAGGGTGCTTACTCTCGAGCGGCCATTTGATTTGGCTTTGTAGAGAGCTTCATCTGCCCTTTTAATCCACAGTTTTTTGTCGAATTTGGCGTTCCACTCAACCAGTCCGATACTTATGCCAATTTCGCCTTTATCGAGCGCTGAAATGCTTATTTTACCGATTTTTTCGCACAGTCTGTTGGCCAGTATTTTTGCTGATTTCAGATCGGTGTCGGGCATAATGAGCATGAACTCATCGCCGCCCATTCTGGCAAGCACATCACAACTTCTCACCATTCGTTCCATGGCTGATGAGACCTTTTGTAGAACCAAATCCCCAACAGCATGGCCGTAAGTGTCATTAATGTGTTTAAACTTGTCGAGATCCATACAGGCAAGGGTGACAGGATGGCCATGGCGTTTTGACTGGGCCAGGATTGGGTCGATACGTTCATCGAATACCCGTCGATTTACCAGGCCGGTCAGAGCATCTCGGCTGGCCTGCTCATAGAGATCTTCGTATTCCAGAGCCCTTTGGAGTGGTTCACACAGAATTTTCAGACCTTTAGCGATAAGTTGTAACTCATATTCACCAATTTGCCTGTCCTTTCGCAGGAGCAGGAGTAACCCACTTCCTCGAAAAGCATCCAGTTGCCAACTCTGGATATAAAACTCTTCTTCAGTCCAACAGCAGGAGTTTTCACAAGCAGGTGCATTGTTCAAGGCTGATTTGGCAATTTTCATGGCACGTTCCCGTTCAGGGCCATGACAGGAGCAAAGTAAGTGGAGTCGTTCGCGTACCTGGTTATTGTAAGCCAGAAGTTCATGTGGAACAAGAGGCATAAGCCAAACAGAAAAGGCTTCCAGCATTGATGGCAGATCGACTGCACCTGCCAATCTCCCATGAAGTTCGTTTACCAGTGATAGCCATTCTGATTGCCGGCGGTAATGCTCCAGTTCAACAACAAGGCTGTTCAGGCCCAGGCTTGAATTCAAGCTGAAGTTGTCTTCTGTTGTTTCACTAGTCGAAAAATTTTCAATATTCATTGTTATATTCCTTGAGTTCTATACACATATTTATCGGCATTTCATGAAAAGTTATAAATGCTAAAATTGTGCCATTAGTCCAGATAACGAAAAGGCGCGGGGATTTTGGTAGTGCCTGGGTGAATTTAATTTGTGTAAGGTATTGAAAATAAAAGAGTATATCTGCTTTTTGGTGAATTAAGTGTTTGGCTGGCGGGTAAGAGCTTTAACCGGTTGGGCGGCAATAATTACCTTGATCATAACGAATAGCTGGGTAAATTATGTCTGATAACTCAGACAGGTGTCAGTTTTGTGACACCTGTAAACTATGGGAAGAGAAAGGTGCAGAAAAAAATAATACATTTAGATATGGATGCCTTCTATGCATCCGTTGAGATGCTTGATGATCCTGCGCTGCGTGGAAAGGCGGTTATCGTTGGTGGTGATTCGAATCGCGGGGTTGTTTCTGCGGCATCCTATGAGGCCAGGAAATATGGTGTGCACTCTGCTCTGGCTATCGTAATCGCCAAAAAACGGTGTCCTCATGGAGTGTTTGTCCGGCCGAGAATGGATCGATATATAGAGGTGTCTCAGCAGATAATGGGGATCTTCAATGGTTTTACCCCTCTTGTCGAGCCACTTTCGCTTGATGAGGCCTTTTTAGATGTGACGGGCTCGGAAAAATTATTCGGTGATGCTTCATATATTGCCCAAACCATTCGCCAGGTTGTTAAACAACAAACAGGGTTGACGGTTTCCGCCGGACTCGCATCATCAAAGCTGGTTGCCAAGATTGCCTCAGATATGGACAAACCCGATGGCCTTACCATTGTTCCTTTTGGCAAAGAGCGTGAGTTTCTTGCCCCCTTGCCAATAAGTAAACTATGGGGGGTTGGAAAGGTGACTCAAGGAGAGCTTGCTAAACTGGGAGTGAAAACGATTGGCGACCTGGCTCAACTGTCTCAGGAGATTCTTCAAAAAAAATTCGGCCAGCATGGAACGCATCTTCACAGAGCATCTATGGCAATCGACGATCGTGAGGTCATTCCTGAAAGTGCGGTAAAGTCAATTGGTCATGAGGACACCTTTGAGTCGGATATTGTTGATGTGGATACTCTTGGTAAAAAGTTGCTGCATATAAGCGTTAAGGTGGCCCGTAGGCTTAGAAGGAATGGATTGCGAGCTCGAACAGTTATGCTCAAGGTTAAATATTATGATTTTGTGCAGGTTACCAGATCAACAACTCTAAAAGAATCAACGGATGACTCTCATAGGATTTATGTTGAAAGTAAAAAGTTGTTAGGTCAGACCCAGGCGGGTAAAAAGCCGGTGCGGTTGGTTGGGATCTCTACTGCCAATTTTGAGGACGGATCAAAACCTGTTCAGGCGTGTTTATTTGTTACAGAAAAAAGCAATGGCGCCTGCCGGAGAAATCTTAATGAAGCCGTAGATTCGATTACAGATAAGTATGGGAGAGAGAGTCTTAAGCCTGCGGCGTTGATAGATTTAAAAAAGAGGAGTGACGATTCAATAAAATAGCTGCTCCATCATTGCGGTGACTGCCTGTGCCGCTCGTGCTAGTGAGAGCGTGTGCTTCGAAAGAGCTGAAAGTGAGCCAGTTCACTGGTAATCGTTTTAAGCGCCCATTTAAAGACAGGCACACAAAGAATAACCACGGCGGCGATGATTAAGAAAATTTCAAGTAGGTTGAACATTAGAAGCCTCCTGCATCTTTTAAAAGTTCCCCTTTACTCAAGATATAAGCAGGATGCATGCCATTTAATAATTATACTTGTGTCATGCCAGCGGTCGTGCGATAAAGCGGGGGGTTGCCCTGCATAGTAGAGATTTTTTTCGGTAAATACTATTTTGTGATGGGGCCCAGACTTGGGTGAAATAACCATTGTTTGAGTGGTTTTAAGAGTCGGGCGCGAACTTTACCTGTTTGATTTTGGCGACAAAGGCGGGCGCCCACTCCGGAGCCTGGTAGGGTGTGGCTTCCGCACCATTTTCCGTTCTTTTTTATGGCGGGCACAATCTGATCTACTGTAGCGGCGATTCGCCTCGCGCAACACAATTATGATTCCCCCCTTTGAAAAGGGGGGCAGGGGGGATTTTGATGTCCTGTGTGTTGGTGTGTTGGGGTCAGGCTTCTAAGTTGGCATATGGCTGGCACAATCTGGTGCGCACAGCGCACCCTACGTTGTCTCGATCAAATGGGGCCATGGTTCCAGCTCGTAGCTTCTTCACCCACCCCCCAACCCCATCCCGGGGAAAAATATGGGGTCTACACACTTAACAACCTGACCCATTTAAAATCTATATCTTTGTCAAATGTGTAGACCTGGCCCTGATCTACTTTCCACGATAGTTCCCTATTCGATATTTCCATAGACCAGCTAACTCTTTGCGCAACGGATCACCAAAACGGCGTGGGTCTTGATCTGTAGCAATTCTGCTTCGTAGATATTGAACGATTTTGGTCTGCGCCTTTCTGTCTAACGCAAGAAGTTCTTTCTTGGCTGACTCTTCAAATAGGATTTTCCAGACCAAGTTCCTTCTCCACTTCATCTAACGTAAATGTCTTGCTTTGCCCAGCACGAAGAGCCTCAAGCCTGCCTTGCGCCAAGTAAATATCTTCGATGTCGTCAAGGGATCGCTCAATGGCTTCGCGGACATAAAAACTTTTTGGTCGATGAGTTTCCTTAGCAAGTTTAGTGAGTCTCTGTTCTGTGATTTCTGGTAATCGAATGGTTAACATGATATCCTCCTTTTTTGTATTACATATATTACAAATAATACAGAATGTGAAGAAAATCAACTTTTGGTCCTAACCGTTCGTCCATGGGACACAACAGATGATAGATGGTGATGATAAGAAAATTGTTTTGGATGTCTGGGGAGAGGTCAAAATGGTCTCGCACAACATGTTGAAATAATGATACAAAAAAATAATATTCCGGGATACAGGAGGTGATTCCGGAATTATGGTTCAACCAACCAACCAACCAACCAACCAACCAACTATCTAACTAACTAGCTGAAATCAAATAATAAAACAGTAGTTATCCGAGAAGGGTAGGCAACGGCATGCATTTTGCTTAGACGATAATGATGTGGCATAAAAGACGAGATGCCGTTTTGGCCGGAGGCAACTGCCAGGGGCGTATGGGGTAATTCACTGAAAACCGATGAGAAAAGGAGAATAAAATGAAGAAAAAGTTAGTGGCGGGCTTGGCCATGGGGTTGATGGTAGTCGGGATGGCAGGCGTAGCAAGTGCCACGCTCATAAATACAGGTACTGTTGAGTATGCTGGAGCAGCGAGGAAACTAATCTACGATACCGATCTCGACATCACCTGGCTGGACTACACTAAAGGTGCCACAATTTGGGATAACCAGGTAGCCTGGGCGGCTGGACTTTCCTTTACCATAGATGGAGTGACCTATGATGATTGGCGGTTGCCGAGTGCCGGGGCGTCCCCTACTTGGGGATACAACGTAACATCATCGGAGATGGGGCATCTTTTTTACGATGAGTTGGGCATGCAGAGTTATCCTGATAAGGGAGGTGATACTACCACCGCAGAATTAAATTCATCCCCATATTTTGACAATTTAATTGCGTCCTGGTACTGGTCCGGCACGGAGTACGCCGGTAACTCAAACAACGCCTGGAACTTCAACACGAACAACGGCAACCAGAACAACAACAACAAGAACAACAATAACTACGGGTTAGCCGTCTTCAGCGGACAAGTTTCCGCTGCTCCCGTTCCTGAACCTGCCACCATGCTCCTTTTTGGTACCGGCCTGGCTGGGCTGGCAGGAGTGAGCATTAGACGCAAAAAGAAGTAATAACAAAGTCAAGCTATCTCTAATCAGTCTTAACAGGCTGGGTCATTAAGTTGGCTCAGCCTTTTTTATTTGGCACAGGTAAATATGTGTCCTTCTGCTCTTTACAACCCCTAAAGTCAAGACCTTCAATAAACTTGGTAACG
>JADGBM010000007.1:25668-60944 GCA_015231515.1 Desulfobulbaceae bacterium | reverse complement strand
GACTTGTCGATGCCTTAACGATGAGGACAAATCTTCAACTTTTACAATGGACACCAAGCCTAACCCAAAACAACAAAAAGCATTAGAATTGCTTCAGACAATAAAAGTGTAGTCAGGACGATCACGCCGGTTTTTCGAATAAATAGCCGGAATCACAGAGAAATTCGACATTCTGGAAATGGAACTTCAGATTAAAGAGCGGTAAGAGCATGAAGCTGAATTTTTTTTAATAAGAAAGTGCATCTTTCTGTAGACGTGAATTATCCGGACGGCTTATTGAGACTGCGGCCTCACCCTCAAGAGGGCACTTGTACTCACATATGCCGCAGCCGATACAAAGTTCATCAATTGCATAGGGCTGCTTCATCACCAGACGCTGCCCATTATCGTTTACAAGCTCAACTTCCTTAAACTTGATAGCCTTGTCGGCGATTGGGCAGTGTTCCTCGCAGACAATACATGGTATTGCTTTTGCGTAAGGAAGGCAGCGATTCTTGTCAAAGGTTGCAAGTCCGATGCGCTCTTTTTTCTTAATTTCGGGAGACAGTTTCTGAATAGCACCGGTAGGGCATACTTGGCCGCAGAGGGTGCAGTTGTATTCACAATAACCAAGTCTCGGGCTCAACTTTGGCGAAAAAATTCCTTCCAGGCCGGCTTCAAGAAATAAAGGGTGAAGCCCGTTGCCAATACAGACCTTCATACACTCACCGCAGCGAACACAGCGGGTCAGGAAATCTTGCTCTGACAAGGCGCCAGGAGGCCGTAAAAGCTTTGGATTGGGGCGCTTAGAAATGGCCCTCCCAGGCAAAAAAAGAGGAATCGCAGCGCTGCTGATAGCTGTAGTGATAAATCCACGTCGTGAGATATTCATAGAGATCGGCGCAAGCTTAAATGCAAAGCCAAAAGAGATTTGCTTTTTGGGGCAGGCATCGATGCAGTCCAGGCAGAAGATGCATTTCTCCATGGACACGGCTTTGTTGTGATCAATAGCAGCCATGCGACAGGTTGATCGGCAGTTTTGGCATTTACCGCAACGTGAGTTCTCCCCACCTATGGTTCGCAACAGGCTAAAACGTGCTACCAAAGAAAACATAGCACCTAGGGGACAGAGGTTTCTACAGAAAAAGCGGCGTTCAACAGTTTCAAGCAGTAGAACGATAAGTAGGATGGAAAGTGATAACAATGTCAGGGTGTACACTCGAGGATCAGAGGCAAGAATGTAATTCTTCATAAAAGCATAAAGCGGCTCAGTGACTGAATTGACCCAGGGTGGAGCATTCAGGTAGGTAAATGTGAAAAATGATTCTGATGAAAAATTGAAAGCAGGATACAAAGCCAGAGTTAAGGCCCTGACAAGAATAGAAAAGGGATCAACATAGCCCACTAACGGTAGCCCAAAAAGCGCACCAGTCAGAACAAAAAACAAGATGTAGTAACGCAGGTTTTGGTGCTTCCAGTCGGTGGTGTTTGGTGCAGGGCGAGCCAGTTTGTGGCTCATATCAATAATCGTTCCCATAGGGCAAACCCAGCCGCAGAAAAATCGTCCTAAAAGGAAGGTAAATACAATGGTGAAGAGAGCCGGAAAAAGAAGGATAATAAATGTTTTTGCGGCCAGCATTGTGGCGGCCGCAACCAGCGGATCAATACGAAAGATTAGGTTTACGGCGTATTGTAGGTTGTCACTGCCTTGGTAGTCGGTCTTAATAAACAAAAATAGAAAGAGGCACAAAAAGAGGCTTTGCCCTAGGCGCCGCAAAGGAGCCAATCGTCTTCTTTTCATTGGACTATCAGGACTTAAGGATATTAATTTTGGCAATATCCATTTCTCCCAAACCAAGTTTATAGGCTGCGACAGTGGATTCGATTTCTTGCGGTTTCATGTCAAACAGGGTTGTGGCATAGGCGTCAGCTGCAACTGGGTCGGTTGAGGCAATAAGGGCATTTCTGATTTTGACATCCTTTATATCTCCTCCCTGCGGACCGTTTCGGAGTAGAAGGCGCGTGGCATCGACAATGGTCAGCTTGGGCCTGACAACAGTTGCCAAGTCAGCCAGTTTTTGTCCTAAATCATGGTGCATTTCACCTCGATCACCGCCAATAACTCCCATGGAATTTTTCAGGCCGAGGGTAAGCTTGCTTAAACCATGATGCTTGGCGATTGGCACATTGATATAGCAATCCGCCTTCAGGGCCTCCAGATAAATTTCCCGGCGAGTAAGGGACTTACCGCGGTCAATATCTACCGGAACAAATTTGCGGCGGTCAATATGGTCAAGCTCAACCCTCTTATCGTTTAATTTCTTTAAAGATTTTTCAATGCCACTGTTGGTGTAGCAGCGCCGTTTCTCGTTGCATGTTCGGTCAAACACCAAAACTTTCGAAGCACCCGCATCAAGAACATGCTGCACAACAGCCCGAACTACTATGGGGTTGGTATTGGCTCCTTGTTCCGGGGTGCGGTCCCAACCGATATTTGGTTTTACCACAACCGTATCGCCTGGGTTGACAAAAGACTTCATGCCACCAAGGGAAGAAAGAGCCCGTGAAACCAGGGATTCATAGTCAGGCCCTTCGGTAAAACTTAAGGTTGATTTTGCGCCTTCAGCAGCATGAATAGAGCCTGGCACAATGAAACGCGGGACAGAGAGGGAAAGACCTGCAGACCAGAGAAGAACTTCCTTTATGAATTTTCGGCGATCCACAAAAAACCTCATTTAGGTTGATGTTTTTCGGCAAGAACTTTGATAAAAGTTCTTTAAACCTACCATACTAACATAACAAGATACTAATCAGAAGACCCTTATTTTTTGGTTTTATAGCTGCCCAAGAGATCGACTAATTTCTGGCGCACAATTGGTTTGGTCAAAAAAGCGTCCATCCCGGCCTCAAGGGCCTGCTCTTCATCTTCTTTTCGAGCGTGGGCGCTCAGGCCTACGATAACGACAGGACCCTCGGCACCTGAGAGACCTTTGTATTGATCTTTCTCTTTTGAGTTCTCAAGAGCGCGAATTCTCCTGCTCGCCTCCAGACCGTCCATGTTCGGCATCTGGATATCCATCAAGATCAGCCCATAGGCATCGTTCTTTAATTTTTCCAGGGCAATCAGGCCGTCTCCGGCAACATCCACATCACAGCCCTCGCGTTTAATTAAGATCGTCGCTAATCTTTGGTTCACCACATTGTCTTCGACGAGAAGCACCTTAAAGACAGAGGTGAGCTGCTCCTCCTCCTGTTCCTTGTCGGAGGGGTCAGCTGCATGAGTTACTGAAGCTGCTTCCCGGTTCTGTTGGGCAGCCAAATCCACTCCCAGCTTGACAGTAAAACCGAAGATACTCCCCTTACCTACTTCACTACAGAGGAAGATGTTACCGCCCATCAGCTCGACAAGCTGACAGCTGATAGCAAGGCCCAAACCAGTCCCTCCGTAGTTTCTAGAAATTGAGCCATCTGCCTGGGTAAATTTATCAAAAATAGCCACCTGTTTTTCAGCCGAAATACCAATACCTGTGTCACTAATCAAAAATCTAAGAACACAACTCTGCTCCGTCTTCTTCAGCAAATTGACAATAACAGCAACTTCACCTTTTTCAGTGAATTTCATCGCATTGCCGGTCAGGTTCACCAGAACCTGCTTCAACCGCCCCCCATCTCCAACAACACAGTTGCAGACCGCTGTGTCGATATCTAAATGGATACGGATATTTTTATCGTTAGCCGACTTTAGAAACATGGCCATTACGTTTTCAACAACATCAGACAAACAAAAAGTTTCTTCGGCGATATCGAGTTTACCAGCCTCAATTTTTGCAAAGTCAAGAATATCGTTGATCAAGGTTAATAAACCATCACCAGACTGCTTTATGGTCTTAACATACTCAGCCTGCTCGGTATCAAGAGGCGTATCTGTCAGCAAATCAGAAAATCCGATAATCGAATTCATTGGTGTTCGAAGTTCATGACTCATATTTGCCAGAAATTCACTTTTAAGGCGACTGGCTTCAATAAGCTCTTCGTTCACCTTTCTCAGCTCAGAAGTTCTCTCGGCAATCTCACTTTCTAAATTTTTAGCATAATCGCGTTCTTTTTCCTGAATCTGCTGATATTGCCGGTGATTATTATCAACCAACTCTAAATGCTGCGTTTTTAAAACACCGATTTGCCGGGAAAGCTGCTCATTTTCGGTCTGCACATCATTCGATTCGATTTTAAGCAATGCGTATTTAACCGCCGCAGCCACCAACTCCGCCAGCGCTTGGCTACAGTCTATTCTCCCTTCTTTTGAGGGCCAGCAGAGCAATACCGCGTCAAGTCTTTCGACAGCTACAGCACAAAGAGTTCCGCTGTGCACTTTAACCTGGACAACTCCATCCTTTGTGGCTTTTTCGAAGATATCGTCCGGAAAATCAGTAACAGCATGATCATCTTCTGGGTTCCGTGTGAAAACCTCCCCAGACTGTTTCTGAAGTTGGAAGCGTAGCGATGGTATTATCGGGGCGAGAACCTCCATGAACTCATGTTCACGGGCACCTTTTTCTTCCAGATCTGAAAAGACATCATCAAGATCAAACTCAAGCATTAGTAACCCTGTGGATCGTATAAGTCTTTGGCCTTCTCCATCTCCTGCGGAAGGTCTCGGACTATGATCTTGTAGTTGGACATCATCGACTTGACATGCTTAACAAGATGAGGGGCAAGGGGTTCAATTTTTTCGGGCATAACGGCATACTTCATTTTGCCAGCCATATATTCAGACAACTGGAGGATCCCTGTAACACTGTTAGCGGGCGGTTCTTTTCCCAAAGCATGGTGATACCGAATCGCCGTCAGGACATCATCCGGCATTTTCCATTCCTTGGCAAGCTTGTAGCCAACCTCACTGTGATCAGTCCCAATTATCTGACGCTCACATTCCACCAAGGTTCCTTTTCCAGCAGTATAGAGCTGGCAAGCCTCACGCAATAATCCGCCAACGACCTGATCTTCAACAATGAGTCCAATATCATGAATGATTCCGGCCAGAAAAAGATCCTCCCGTGAATCGCCAAAAATCCGTTTACCTATCATATCAGTTAATAAGGCAACAGTGGCAGAGTGCATCCACAGATGCTTTCGTGAAAAGCCCACAGCATCGTCGTCATCATTAAAAATATCTCGCAAAGCCTCAACTGCCACAAGATTTCGCAGGCTCTTCATCCCGACAAAGACAACAGCTTTGGCAATGGATTCTATTCTATTAGATAAGGCAAAATACGGGCTATTTACCAACCGTAGTAGACGCGAAACCAGAATTGGATCAAGTTGAATGGTTTCCTCAAAATCATGCATGGTCGTGCTTTCATCATTGACCATCTGCGTGACTTTAATCGCCACATGAGGAAGGGTTTTTCCGTCTTTAAACTTATCTATAAGTTTTTCAGGGGTGTACATAGAGGTTCAATTCATTCAAAGTTTTGGCTGTGGCGCTATCAGGTAACAGTGAGTGTATCCAGTTGTCCAACAAGGTCTTCCAGAATTCCGACCTCAATATCAGCCTGTAGTCCAGCTCTACCTTTCTTTTCAATATCATAAGCTACCCCACGAAGCCCTTCTACTCCAAGACTTGCCGCAGCACCCTTGATACTGTGTGCTGCATCTGCCACCGCGTCACCATCACCATCGGCCAGGCCTACTTTTATTTTTTCCAGATCAGACAATGAAGAGCTTTTCAACAAGCCCAACAGCTCCAGCAACAGTTCTCTATCTTCACCGGACTGTTCAAAAGCAAATGATTGATCCCACTGCAAATCAGCCATACACACCTCATATACATTATTAACGAAACTGCCACCCCTTGATGTTAGCTTAAAAAGAGTTACACAGGCAACTTATCTTGTTTTCAGTGTAACTTATTCAGCTGACTATTAACAGCAGGCTCACCATTATCTCATATGCCAAGGCGAGAGGCAGAAATCACACCGGCACGAATTATCTGTAGACTCTTCGCCGCAAAACCTACAATGGTAGATCCGCAGCCTCCACGAGTCATTCCCCCGTCAATAATCATGTCCAACTGTTCACCAAATTGCTGCCTAACTTCTGAGGGCGAGGAGGCCGGATTCTCACCGGACAAATTAGCGCTGGTGGCCGTGATCGGTATACCTGTACTAGCCACCAGCCTTTGGGCTACGGGATTGGAAGAGATACGAACACCAACGGTATCGGTGTTGCCGGTTAGAATCGTCGAGACACCTGCTTTAGCAGGAAAAATGAGAGTGAGCGGGCCAGGCCAGAACTGTTCCATAATGTTTTGATACTGCACAGGTATGGAATCAACTAATAAGGGCAACTGCTTGTAAGTGTTGATAAGAACAAGAATCGGCTTACAAAATGGTCTTTTCTTGATTTCAAAAAGGCGTTGCAAGGCTTCGTCATTAAAGGGATCCACAGCAAGCCCATAATAAGTCTCCGTGGGAAAAGCAACGACACCACCTGCCTGTATCACAGCTGCTGCCCGGATAATCGTTTCAGGCAAACAGCCGTCTGACAACACAGCACTACCCATGGTTAACTAGAGCTAACAGCATATCTCTATTCTTTTAGATTTTTCTTCAACCTCTCGAGCCATCTCAGCCTTGAAATCAGCTAATTTATCGACAAGAGAACTGTCTGCAACAGACAAAATCTGACAGGCTAGAATGGCGGCATTTTTTGCACCAGACTTGCCAATCCCCATAGTCGCCACCGGTACGCCGGGGGGCATTTGAACAGTTGCCAATAATGCGTCGAGTCCCTTTAATGAGGAGGAGTCAATCGGCACACCAATAATCGGTACTGTTGTGTGTGCCGCCAATACGCCTGCAAGATGAGCCGCCATACCAGCACCGGCAATAATGATTTTTAAGCCTCTTTGTCGCGCTGTTTCAGCATACGCTCCGGCGCGCTCGGGTGTCCGATGTGCAGAAGCTACAATCAGCTCAAATCGAACATCCATCTTCTTTAAAAAGTCAATACAGCCCTGAAAGACAGGCAGGTCCGAATCACTACCCAGAACAATGCCAACCTGAGCGGTAGAGCTGAAAGCTCGAACCAAGGCCTTTTGACCAATATCTTTACGATAGAAACACCCGTCCCAACTGATTTTAGCGACAGCAGCATAGGCCCGACTAATTGCCTTTTCAAGCGTATCGGCTATTGAAGTAACGCCCAGAACCCGTCCTCCAGCGCTAACAACCTGACCATCCTTCAAGGCCGTACCTGCATGAAACACAACCAGATCTTCACCGAAGTCACTATTAAGACCATGAATAACCTTACCCTTTTCATAGGAGCCAGGATAACCACCAGAAGCAAGAACAACACATACTGTTGGACGAGGATCAATTACAAGTTGAACCTCGTCAAGTCTGTCATCAATAATCGCTTCGACGATATCGACAATATCAGTTTTAACACGCATCAAAAGCGGCTGTGCTTCAGGATCACCAAACCGGCAGTTAAACTCTAAAACCTTGGCAACACCGTCTTTAATCATTAGTCCAGCGTAAAGAATCCCCTTATAGGGAGCGCCTTCTGCTGCCAGGGCCTTTACCGTTGGAATCATAATCTTTTCCATAGCTTGCTTGTGGAGTTCAGCTGTGACTACCGGGGCCGGAGAATAGGCCCCCATCCCGCCGGTATTAGGGCCTTTATCGCCATCGTACGCAGCCTTATGATCCTGCGAAGTGGGCAATGGCAGAACAGTCTTCCCATCTGTAAAAGCGAGAAACGAGGCCTCCTCACCAGGCAGGAACTCCTCAATAACAACCCTGCTTCCAGCTGCACCAAAAACCTTATCAAGGAGTATCAGATCAACTGCACCGACAGCTTCATCAATTGTAGCGGCAACAATAACTCCTTTACCGGCAGCCAAACCGTCGGCCTTGACAACTATCGGCGCACCTTTTTCATGAATATAGGCGACAGCTTGGTCACGATCAGTAAAAACTCCATAAAAGCCGGAAGGAATAGCATATTTTTGCAGAAGATCTTTCATAAACACCTTACTGCCTTCCAAGGCCGCCGCTTTCTGACTAGGGCCAAAAACACGCTGCCCCTTCTTTTGGAAATAATCAACAATACCAAGCGTCAGCGGTTCTTCAGGGCCGACAATGGTAAGGTCAACCCCTTCACTTTCGGCAAAGGCAGAGAGCTTTGCAATTTCGTTAGCTCCGATATCAACACAAGTAGCAATAGAGCGTATCCCAGCATTACCTGGTGCACAAAACACCTGATCAACTTTTTCACTACTGTTTAACTTCCAAACCAACGCATGTTCTCTCCCTCCAGAGCCAACAACCAAAACTTTCATAAACGCACCCCTTTCGATAAATATTTTTTTCTTCTGATTAGATTACTTTTAGAAATGTGCTGATATTACCGCCAACTAGGAACGTAGACGACCCGTACGAGACAGGAATTTTAGTTCTTGACAGTTAACTAGCCACAATTTATCATAAAAAAATGAATTGGTATTCATTTTAAGCTTCAGCTTCGGTTTTTAAAATACAAAGAATAAGGTGCCAAAGCAATGAAGAAGGCCGATAAGCATCAAAAAATCCTTAACTCAGCCATTAAAGTTTTTGGGCACAAGGGATTTTTTAACGCCAGGATATCTGACATAGCGAAAGAGGCCAAAGTTGCGGACGGAACCATCTACCTGTATTTCAACAATAAATACGACATTCTTCTTACACTTTTTGAAGAAGAGATCGGCAAACTTATCATAGAGATTAAAGAGGCTATCGCAAAAGTCACTGACCCACGCGAAATGCTGCACATCTTTGCGACACATCATTTACAGTTAGTGATTAACAAGAAAGAACTCGCAGAGGTTCTTCAGATGGAGTTACGGCAGAGCAGCGAGCATGTCAAAGAGTACAGAGTTAATCAGTTTGCTGACTACGTGAATATTATTTCGGAAATCATTCACCTCGGTCAAAAAAACAACGTCTTTCGCCCAAACCTACTCCCAGGCATTGTAAAGAGAGCCTTCTTTGGCGCCCTTGATGAGGTTTCGCGCCTCTGGATTCTCACTCCCTCACATACGTACACCCTCGAACAAACAGCCGAAACAATCAGCAGTATCTTCCTAGACGGAATTATAGCTCGGCCCGAGTGCGGACCCTGACCCGGCAGCGCACTCGCAAAAACCCTCCACCCTCCTAAGGCACTTCTGAGAGCGTTATCTCAATAACCTCAAATTTCCTCTGCCCACCAGGAGTTTTAACAGTTACCTCGTCCCCTTCTTCTTTACCAATAATTGCCTGACCAATTGGAGACATCACCGAAATACTGCCTGCATTAACATCAGACTCTTCCGACCCCAGAAGCTTATAGGTAATTTGCTCATCCGAATCGAGATCAACCAAGGTTACAACAACACCAAAGACAACCCGGTCAATTGGAACCTGGGTACAGTCTATAACTTCGGAGCGCCCCAACTTGTCTTTAAGCTCCATGATCCGACCTTCAATATGACCCTGACGCTCTTTGGCGGCATGATACTCGGCATTTTCTTTAAGATCGCCATGGGCACGCGCAACTTCAATTGCCCTTACAACATCCATTCGATCGTGTCTTTCAAGTTGCGTCAGCTCTTCACGCAGACGCGTGTGACCAGTTTTTGACATTGGTACTCTAACTACCATCACTACCCTCCAAAAGGAAAAACCCTGCCATAATATGCAGGGTTAACAAATATAATTTTATTATGATAACCGGTTACGTTATTTGGTCAATTTATCTTTTACTTTTTTAACAGACCGATCCGGCCTGCAGTTACCATCTCGTCAGGAGTAGGTCATCCCAAGTTTAGGGACCACCCAGCCACCGACAAAGAGTATCACAACAAAGATTGCCACTATTTTCAAAACTTCCTGCCAGCCATCCACTGTTCACTCCTACTCATTGGGTCAGTTTTGCTCAGAAAAGGTTGAACCCCTATTCACTCAAGTCGTTAAACTCATCTATTAGTAACAAATTAAGGCGTAACATGCAATGCTGCACAGAGCAATCTCTTGGCAGATACGTGCATTCTAAAAAAACCATCAATTGTTCACTTTACCAGCTATAACTAGCGGTAAGAGAGTACAGTTTCTTTCGATAAACTGGAGATGAAACCAGTTCGCCCTCCGCACTCAACAGCAATTCAGGCGTAATTTCGACAAAAAAACCGCCTTTTGCACCTTGAAATCCATTCCCGGCAGAATCATGACCTAGATAATATTCTACGGTATAATGTTTTGTCACTTTACGGATAATTGAGTCATTGCCAAATTCGTGTTTGTACAATACCCCAAACTGATTTGACCAATAATTTTTGGGTGACCAATAAGGGTGATCATCTTTTGAGAAACCATCGCTGGTCACAGTGCCACCCTGACTCGCACCTTCATTGGACTCTTTGAAATCATATTTATAAATAAACTGGAGATAGGTCGGCTGTGAAAGCAGAAGATATGATGCCCATAAACCGTAACCTGTCGTCCAGTTATTATCAGAAAAATCAGCCAGTGAATACTCCCCACCTAGATCAAGGCGATAAAACGGCTCAAACACAACTCCCGCCAACAACTCTTGACGGACAATTTCCCGGCGTACGCTTGCTGTCGTATCGGCCACAATATCCCTCTTAAGCGACAAAGAACCGACAAAGGCATCTCCAATACTGCCAACGCCTTCAATGCCAAACATAAAGGTGTCAGTATCACCTGAATCCTGCCTTTCAACACCAGTTAAAAGTCCAAGAGTCAACCCTGAAAAAAGAGTCGCTTTATAATTGAGGGCGAGTCGATTGGCACGAACCACATCATCCCACGATTCAGATCGATAATTTATTCGTGAAAGATCAAGCGTCGTCTCTCGTCTCGTTTGCGGAGAATACCAGACACGTAACTGCTGCCAATCTTTGGCGATATTTTTATAGCCATCACGACCCTGTTCCCGAGAATGTGCTGTGGTGAAGGCAAGTTGCGGGCGCTGCTTAAGCCTGTTTAAAGAAATGGATTCATCAAGCCCGGCAATAAATGTTCCATGCCCCGTAAGCTTTTCATAGACGATTGCCTCACGGCCGAACTCACCAAGACGCTTATATACCCCGGCAAGTTCATACAAAAGAACCATATCGTTGGGATACAGCTGAATTAAATCCTCATAAACCTTTTGGGCATAAAAATACTCCTCTTTACGGATAGCATTGCGTACAATCAGCTCCCGTGAAAACTGCTGCTGCCAGCAATACTGAACGTAAAGCTCTGAAAGTTCATAATTAAAACCAGTTTCTGCCGTCTTTAATGAACTGACAAGATAGGAAGGCGTCATAACAAAATCCAGAAGAGACTCCTCGGGATTTTTAACGGCAGAACGGAACAGTTTTTCCAGAAAAGACGGTTGTTTATCTATCTCCGGCAGAGGCACATTAAACTGCTCTCTGAGGCCGTAAAACCTCTGGAACGGTTGGTCTTCACCTGCAACTACAGCCTCATAGCGCTGAAGAGAGTCCTTCTTTTGGTTTTTGGCCCACAAAGCTCTAGCCTGCAAAAGAGTGAGAGTATACCGATGCGCCTGCCCAGGAAATGTCTTAACACGCTCGATAACTTCATCGAAACTACCTCGATACAACAAAATAGCGGCAAGCTCAGCCTGAATCAATGAATGATCAGGGAAATCCTGAGCCAAAAGCCTGAACTTTTCTTCGGCCAGCTCAACCTGGCCGGAAAGCCTTAAGGACCTGGCAACCAAGAGCATAGCCTTCAAAGAGCCTGGCCAGCGGGCAACTGCCTTCTCGGCCGCTGCACCCATTAGCTCGAAGCGACCAAGTTTTTCATAAATCAAGGATAATTCAATTAAACGCGCGGCCTGGGTATGAAACAGGCCCAGTCTCTTTTCTGTTTCAGGATCAAGACCACCAGTCAATTGCAAACCCGCAATAGCCTCGGGTGAGGCGGGGGATAGTTCAAGAATCTGCTCACAAAGCTCACGAACTGAAAGCGCTGAGCCTACTTCCATTAATTGGGGAAGAATTGCCTCCAGGCGCCCTAATAGTTCTGAAGAGGTATCGCCTCCTGATTCCGCAGGAAAAGATCGTTCATTATCTATGGTTGCAAGGAGGGAAAGCAGCTGCATTTTTGCCTTTCGCCTTTCACCCTTCGCCAATAGCAGTCGGGCTGCCAAAAACTGTCTTTGCCAGACAGAAAATTCTATAGAATCCGCCACTGCCGACAACCATGCTTCAGCAGCATCTAAGTGGCCATTTTCGAGATTAAGCTCGACAAGGTGTGGGACAAAGAGATCAAAGTCACGAGTTTCACTCAGACCCTGGCGCAAAACAGATTCGGCCTCATAAAAGAGATTCTCCTGGCGGAAACATCGCGCCAGTCCAAGGTAACCCAGCTTTTTGAGTCTGTATTCTTGGCCGGCACCCTCCAGACTGACCAGTTTTTGAAAAAGTCCACGCGCCTGTTCAAAGGATCCCGCCTGCATAAATGCCTGGGCAGACTTGAGCAGCTGCTCATCAGTTAACTCCCCCCCAGCAGACTCAAAAAGCATCGTGTACTGCTTCTCTGTTTCGCCAAGATCCCCGAGCATACCCGCCGCATTAAGTGCAGCAATTCGTACCGTCAGATCCTCCGGAAAACCAGCCAACACAGTCTTAAAATCAGCAAGTGCATTTTCAAACTGAGTTGTATGCTCCATAAAACGACCACGCAAACGATAAAACTCGATCGGCACATTCAGTTTGGATTCGGTCAATTTTCCTAAGACAGATCCGCACCTCTCAAAAGCACCTCTGCCAAGATACATTTCCGCCAAGCGCAAATGAACCGGGATATCGCCTGGATCGAGCTCAGCGATAACCTCAAGAACATCAAGAAGTTCATCATCACGTCCAAGTTTTTCGAGTAAAGCGGCAATTGGTTTGTACACCTCAACCACTCCAGGAGCGATCCGGGCAAGTTCTCTCCATATCTTCAAGGCATCTTCATCCTTGCCAAGTTCAAGAAAATTACTGGCAAGGGCCGTAAGAATTTTCGGATCATTTGGCGACAATCTGAGAAGACGGCGATAAATGCCAATTGCCTCCTGGGCAAGTCCATGCTCATCATAAAGCTGAGCTGCTTTTTTTAAATTTGCCTGATCCGGTGAGCTCTCAATTTCAAAATAATGCTCCAGCGCTGCAAGGGTCTCATCCTTATTGCCAAGCGCAGCATGAATATTAACAACAAAGCGGGAAACTTCTTTATCCTCAGGTTTTCGGGCCAGGTACTCTTCAAAATAAACCAGGGCCTTGGCAAACTCCATCATGCCAACGTAACACTGGCCAATTTTGCGCACAACCTGCTCATTATCCGGCTCAATTTTGTGCAAAAGCAGAAAATGCGGTAGTGCTTTTTCGACCTCGCCATTTTTCTCATAAAAAGTCGCCAACCATTGGAGCGCCTCGATATTCTCAGCATCAAAACTCAGGAGCTGATTCCAGTAGCCGGCAGCCTGCGTTTTTCTATCAAGCCTCTCAGCAACCCGCGCCGCTAAAGAAAATGTCAGACCATTGGCCTTTGGTTTTTTCACCAGTTGGCTTAGCTTTTTCTCCGCAAGATCCGTGTAACCGAGCAGAAAAGCCTGCTGGGCATAAAGTTGTTGAAGTGAAAAATCATCAGGATGCTTGTCGGATAGACGTTTTATGAAGGGATAGGCCTTAGCGGACTGCTTCTGACTCAACAAGCAGAAAACAGTTCCGGCGTTAGCAAAACTACTGTCAGGATCAACTTCTGCTAACAACCCATATGATTGAGCGGCACGATCAAGTTTTCCAACTCGAAGCTGCAACGCTGCCAAGGCAGCAAGAAAATCCTGGCGCGTCGTATCCTCCTCAACAAGAACAGATACACGTTCAAGTGCCTCTTGGTTACGGTTGGTCGCAGCCAGAACATTAGCAAGCTCCCAGCGAACCTCCATAACATCCTTGGCCTCAAGTACTTTCCCATACAGTGTTTCAGCGTCGGCAAGATTGCCTTGCTGGAGGTGCTCTCGAGCGCTATCCCCATCGACTTTCCAAGCGGGCAGCAAACCATCTGTGAGCAGAACAAGGGAGGATTTTCGAGTCAAGGTTGCCAATTCAGGCATCTGATCAAAGCCGTAGCCGTATAAAAACGACAGATCATCAGGGATTTCCTGGGCGGAAGAGGAAAAAGGGCAGAGGAATAGTGTCAGGACAAGGGCGAAAACCGATAAAAATATTGACCTGTTTTCAGCAGCGCTGTTCACCGATTGATCTAATTTAAACCGACCAGATGCCTTCACACAACTTTCTTGTAAAATTCAACGATTTTATCGACAACAAACTGTTGCATCTCAGCAGTTAACTCCGGGTATATAGGTAAAGCCAGGGTTTCTACCGACGCTTTTTCCGCTTCAGGAAACTCCGGAAATGGCAACCCCAGACCCTTCACACAGCCCTGTTGATGCATCGGAATGGGATAATAGATCTCAACACCAATCTGATTTTCTAGAAGAAAATTCAGCAGTTGATCTCTTTTTCTAACTCGAATAACAAACTGATTATAAATGTGGTGATCAGGTGGAGACTGTTCGCCTGCAGCCTGCTGCGCATATATTTCATTCGGTAAAACCACAGTGTCGGCAATACCCAGACCCGCCTGGGAAAAAAGAGTACGATAAAGCCGCGCGTTTTGTCGGCGCCCTTCATGCCAGCGAGGCAGATGAGGCAGCTTCACACTCAGGGCCACCGCCTGAATGGGGTCGAGCCGAAAATTACCCCCGACAACCTCATGATGATATTTGGGTTTACCGCCATGCACTCTGATGCGCTCAATTTTTTCGGCAAGAATATCATCTTGTAAGGTAATCATCCCTCCGTCACCAATGCCGCCGAGATTCTTACTGGGAAAAAACGAGAAACAACCAGCTGTGCCCATGCTTCCAGCACGCATCCAGACCGTTTTCCCGTCTACCACCATAGGAAACGTGGCGCCAATCGCCTGGGCAGCATCCTCGACAACAGGGATATCATGCTTTTGAGCAACTGCTAAAATCCTGTCCATTTGGGCGCATTGACCATAAAGGTGTACCGGCAAAATAAGCTTAATCTGGTTCTTGCCATGGGACTCCTCAACAATTCGTTCAACCTCATCAGGGTTGATATTAAACGACAAAGGATCAATATCGGCAAAAACCGGTACTGCTCCCAGTCGAATTATACACCCGACAGTGGCAATAAATGTATATGGTGTCGTCAATACACGGTCACCAGGGCCAATCCCAAGCCCCATTAAAGTAGCCAGCAAGGCATCGGTACCGCTAGAGACTCCAATAGCATGCCGAGTCTGGCAATAACGGGCTATCTCGCTCTCGAAAAGTGAGACCTTTTCCCCTAAAATATAGCCAGTGGAATCAATAATTTCTGTAACACCAGCGACAATTTCATCTCGCAAGGGCTGTAACTGCTCTTTTAAATCCAGTAAAGGAACTCTCATATATAAATTCGTAGTTGTTGGTTATAGGTTTTTTCCACTTTGATAATCTGTAATCACATGGCAGGAGTAGACTCAGACAGCCTCCTAGTGTCGCCAGTGTTCAACAGCCTCATCAAGAAAACTTCTGATATCAGGGACTTCTTCCTCAAAATACTTACGCATTTTCTTCAACAAATTAGCCTCTATCTGCCGCACACGCTCACGGGAGATGCCAAACTGATCGGCAATCGTCTGTAAAGTCATCTGCTCATCAGTGAGCAGACGTTCGGCCAGAATTGTCAGCTCCTTGGTATTCAACCGGCCTTTCAGCTGGCCGAGAACCATTGCTATGCGCTCCTTAATCTCTTCGTTGGCGACATTGTCTTCAACGGTTGGGCTCATATCCTGGATAAAATCTTTCTGCTGATCCTCTGAGTCATCGCGCAGCGGACTCTCAAGGGAAAGGTCGGAGCCATCCATCCTTTGGGTCATCTCAATAACTTCTTGCTCTTTAACATTCAAGCGCTCAGCCAGAAGCTTCGGTTCGGCCTTAAAGCCTTGAGATTCCAGTAGCTTTTTTTCCTTGTTCAGACTAAAAAACAGCTTGCGCTGTGCCTGGGTCGTACCAATTTTAACCAGGCGCCAGTTGTCCATTATAAATTTCAGAATATACGCTCTGATCCAATAGGCAGCATAATAAGAGAACTTAACCCCGCGATAGGGATCAAATTTCTTCACCGCCTGAACTAGGCCGACATTACCCTCTTGAATCAGGTCAAGAAAATTGGTCATCCAGTATTTCTGAAAATCCATGGCAACCTTTACCACAAGGCGCAAGTTTGCAGTAACCAGTGCATAAGCCGCCTCCTGATCGCCTTCTTCATGAAAACGCTTGGCCAGCTCATCAGTTTCTTCACGACTCAACAATTCATACTGACTGATCTCCTGGAGATATCGGTGGAGACCCGGTTGGGCAATTGCGGGAAGATTAGGATCTTCAGACAACGTTACTAACGGGTGAAGATTTTCACTTGCAATGTATTTTTCGGATGCGTTTTCTTTATCTTCCATATTTAAAATAGTTACCCAAAGCCTGCTGACTACAAAATAGTGTTTTTATCTGCCAATGTATGATACATATTGCCATACTAACAAGTGTGCGTATCATGCCTTATATCGATGAGAATTAAGAGCACTGATTATAAACACGATTACAAAAATATCTACACCAATCCCATATAAACTGTAAAAAAAACATTCCTTAACAGTAAAAAAAACTAAAAATCGGCCATTAAAAGCGTCTTACCGCATAATTACTATGAACAACATACGAAACTTCAGCATAATCGCCCATATCGACCACGGCAAATCCACTTTGGCTGACCGCATGATCCAGGAGTGCGGCATGGTATCCTCTCGAGAGTTCAAGGACCAGATGCTTGACACAATGGACATTGAGCGCGAGCGCGGCATAACCATTAAAAGCCAAACTATCTGTCTGCCGTATAAGGCCAAAGACGGTAAGGACTACATGCTGAATCTGGTTGACACACCTGGTCATGTTGATTTCAGTTATGAAGTTTCCCGGGCACTATCCTCCTGTGAGGGCGCCCTGCTCCTGGTTGACTCGTCCCAGGGAGTCGAAGCCCAGACCCTGGCCAACCTCTATCTGGCCATGGAAAACAACCTTGAAGTAATCCCCGTTCTTAACAAGATTGACCTCCCGGCTTCTGACCCTGAAAGTGTTTCCTTTCAGATCGAAGAGGATCTCGGCCTTGATGCTGAAAAGATCATCAAATGTTCTGCAAAAACAGGTCAAGGGGTTGACCAGATTCTTGAAGCCATCGTTAATCATTTACCGCCACCTGTGGGAGATCCAACTGCCCCACTGCAAGCGCTTATTTTCGACGCTAATTATGACGCATTCAGAGGGACAATTATCTCCTGCCGGATCGTACACGGAGAGGTAAAGACCGGAGATGTTGTCAAATTCATGTATACAGGCGCCGAACACAAAGTTGAAGAAGTCGGTTTTTTTCACTTAAAACGCACGCGCCAGAAAAAACTTTCCGCTGGACAGATTGGCTATATTATTGCCGGCGTCAAAACAGTCCGCGATACACGTCCTGGAGACACTATCACCAGCAGAGATAATCCCTGCGACAAGCCGCTACCAGGATTCAAGGAGATCCAGCAGGTGGTTTTCTCCTCCCTCTATCCAATCTCAACCGATGAGTACGAAAATCTAGTTACCGCAATGGATAAGCTTCAACTCAATGATGCCGCCTTGTCCTTCCAAAAGGACTCTTCCTCGGCCCTGGGTTTTGGCTTTCGCTGTGGCTTTCTTGGTCTACTGCACTTAGAGGTCGTCCAAGAACGCCTTGAGCGCGAATTTGACATTCCCTTAATTCTGACCGTGCCTACCGTTAGTTACCATTTTCATCTTAACGATAACAGCATGGTAGAAATCGACAATCCATCTTACTTTCCCGACCCTGCGCATATAGCAAGGACAGAAGAGCCGTACATCAAGGCCAGTATCTTGATTCCGGAACGATACATGGGGGTTGTCATGACCTTGTGCATGGATCGACGAGGAGAAAACACTAATTATCACTATCCCACCCCAGGTCGAATTGAATTCACCTGTGAACTACCCTTGGCCGAGGTAATCTACGATTTCTACGACAAGCTTAAATCCCTGACTCAGGGCTATGGCTCCTTTGACTACTCATTGATCGACTATCGCCCAAGCGATCTGGTCAAACTCGATATCTTAGTCAATGGTGAACGAGTTGATGCTTTATCTCAGTTAACACACCGGGATCGAGCCCGTGAACGAGGCCTGAATGCCTGCGAAAAGCTTAAAGAAGAGATCCCCAGACAGATGTTTAAAATTGCCATCCAGGCCGCAATTGGTGGAAACGTCATTGCACGTACAACAATTTCAGCCCTGCGCAAAGATGTTATAGCAAAATGTTACGGCGGTGATATCAGCCGCAAAAGAAAACTACTGGAAAAACAAAAGGCGGGTAAGAAACGAATGAAAACCGTGGGCAATGTGGATATACCACAAACCGCCTTTCTGGCCGTCCTCAAATCTGATCAGTAAGGAAAGCAGACCTGACGGTTTTCATTCTGTAGCCACCGGTTTACGTTGAGAGCACACATGACTTGCTGGCAGCCATGACGGCAACTTCCTGATCCGAAAGGGTTATACTGCCAGTTTTCAAAACATACACCAGACAATCGGCACAGACATCAAACTCGGCTCTGTAATCTTCGAGTTCTGCAACTATCTCCCAGCACTCTTTGTCAACCATCCCCCGGACAACACACGACTCATCATGGCAATTCATGATGTCCCAACATGCAAGATTTTTCATAAAGGCCCCCTCCTTCAGTTGAAATATTCACAGGTTCGTTAATCTGCCACTAACTCATAAAATTTGCAAGGCAAGAAATCAAATCTTCCTTCCCCTCACCTGTTTTGGCGCTGAACAACACCCTTTCCTCGGGACTGATACCAAGCCCTGCATCCAGGGAAGCGGCATGCTGATGTCGCTTGCCCCTCGGCACCTTATCAATTTTTGTGTATACTGGCAGATAGCCGACCCCGATTCCCTTCAACCAGGCAATCAGTTCTTGGTCAAGGGTCTTCAGGGGGTGGCGAATATCCAGAATGACCACGACACAACATAAGGACTCTCTGCTTTCAAGATATGAGGCAATAAGTTTATGCCACAGACCCTTTACATCTTTGGGAACCTTGGCGAAACCGTACCCGGGAAGGTCCACAAGATAAAGACTGTCCTGTACCGTAAAAAAGTTCAGGGCCTGAGTTTTCCCTGGCCGGGCACTCACCTTGACAAGTTTTTTGCGATTAACCAGTTTGTTGATTAAACTGGATTTACCAACATTGGAACGCCCAGCAAAGGCAATCTCCGGCAGGCTGGGTTCCGGCAGCTGTTTCAGGGCATGGGCGCTAATTAAAAACTCAACCTGCGAATAATCTACCATCCCCTACACAACCTTATTCAAGGAATATTCGACAATGCCTTCAGCTCCGGCCTTTAAGAGCCTAGGGATAATATCTCTGACCTCGTGTTCTGAAATAACAGTCTCGACAGAGCACCACTCTTTCTTATAGAGATGGGCAATTGTAGGGGCATTCATGCTGGGCAGTAATTTGATAACGTTATCAAGTTTTTCGTTGGCAACATTCATTTTCAGGCCAACTATATTGTCAGCCCGCAAAGCGCCTTGCAAAAGCATAGCAATATTTTCAATTTTCTCACGCCGCCATGGATCATTCCACGCCTTTTTGTTAACAATAAACTGCGTGTTCGATTGCAGCATTTCATGAATAATTTTTAGCCCATGAGCCCTGATTGTCGACTCTGTTTCGGTTACCTCAACGATAGCATCTGCAAGTTTTGAAACAACCTTGGCCTCTGTAGCCCCCCAGGAGAACTCAATGTCAACATTGATATTTCTTTCAGAAAAATATTTCTTTGAAAAATTCACCAGTTCTGTCGATATTTTTTTACCGTCAAGGTCCTCAATGGTTTGCATATCCGAATCCCCCGGCACAGCAACAACCCAACGAGTCGGTTTACGGCTCGCCTTCGAATAAACCAGATCAGCGACAACCACAACATCTGACTCATTTTCCAGTGTCCAGTCCATTCCAGTAATTCCAGCATCAAGGACACCGCTCTCCACGTAGCGCGACATCTCCTGTGGCCGACAAATGGAACACGACAGCTCAGGATCATCTATTTCGGGGAAATAATTTCGCGAAGACAACTTTATCTTCCAACCGGATTTCTCGAAAAGTTCAATAGTTGCCTTTTCCAGGCTTCCTTTAGGTATACCTATTTTCAACACATTCATTTTTTATAAACCTCCGCCGGGTCGAAAACCCTCTCCCCGGTAGTCTGAAAAACTCCATCTTCAACGCGCCTGAAAAAACAGCTTCGATACCCTTTATGACAGGCAGCACCACCTAATTGTTCGACCCTATAGATAACCGTATCCTCGTCACAGTCAACCAGAATCTCCTTAACAACCTGACAATGATTAGAAGACTCGCCCTTTAGCCACAGTTTGTTTCTCGAGCGACTCCAGAAATGAGCCTTGCCCGTCTCAACTGTTTTCTGCCAGGCCTCAGCATTGATATAGGCCATCATCAGAACTTCATTCGATTGATGATCCTGCACAATCGCAGGCAGCAAGCCCCCGCATTTTTCAAAATTTAATGTATCCATAACGTGAGATTAGTTGTATTTTCGTTAAATTGTAAAAAATTCGTAAGAGAAAAACGGATTCTATGCTAAATCACCTACCTGCTTTTTCGCGATTTTCTTTCGACATGAAATGAATCAAACAGGATGAGCGAAATTTGCAATATTCGTTTGGATGTTTGCAGAAGGCCAGCGACGAATTCATCTTTTCAGTATATTTCTCACAAAAGAGGTCCATTTTTTTTATCACAATATCCAGTTGAGTCTTTTATCCTTGTAAAAACTAGGTAAAATATGCTTATATTCAAATTTTGTCAAGCGCGACAAAACCTGACTATTTTTTCACTCAATTTAATTGGTTCAAACAAATATTTTTTTTGTGAAAATCAGATTAAATCGCTATTCTAAACTTGGCCCCAACATACTTATTCGAACAAACCATACATATACATACACATAGCAAATGAGCTCTATCGATTTAGCCAAAATCACTCTCAACAACACGAAGAATTTTCTCAAAGAGGGTAAAGAAGAAGTATATGCAATGCTTAAAGACCCAAAGGTGTCTGACTGGCAGCACATCAGTTTACAGAAAAACGCCTTTATTTTGAAAAGCATCGGGGCTTCTGTGCCGGAGATCACTAAGGCCTTAAAAGAGTACCCCAAAAAAGCCAAAGATATCTCAAAAAATATCAGCCTCTGGGACAATGAAGCCCGGAATCAATTAGCAGACCTTATTGGTTCTAAAGATTCCCAAAAAGCTCTTGAAAAAGCTCAGTTGCTTGAAGCGCAATCGGGTGAACTCGAAAACCTCAAATCAGAGTTGCAGCAACAGATCAGTGTTTTTTTTGAGACAAACCGACTCATCCGCGAAGCTCTCACACTACAAGCACTTGTGCCTATCGCTCAAGCCTGTCCAGACACGAAAGCAAATCTGTTTACTGTAGGCTTAGAAACCTTAAGTTTCATGACTGCCGAAATCGGCGGTGACCCAACACAAAAATGTGTCGACCAGCTCCTGCTCGAGGCCAACAAGCTTGAGGCACGCTTTACTCACATTGACATGCCTAAAGTTCCACGCCTGGCAGAGGAAGTTATTTTCCACCACATCTCCTTGGGCGTGACAACAACGAAAGAGATCACCACCTTTATTTCAGGTCTCAAGGAAAGACTTGCAGGCGAGATAAACGCTTTAGAGCGAATAAAAATTGCGTTAGGTGGACTCTACAACCTGGACAGCAAAGATATTCTGCCCGGTCTGCAGGTGCAGGCATCTGCCTTAGGGGCCCTGATAACCGGGTTATGCCAGAAGCGACAGCTTAAAGATAATACCGAAACCATCGCCGGCACTCTTGAGTATTTAAACGTCTACCAACTTGCCCTGAAAAACAAGCTCCTGCCTAGTATCTCCGAAGAAGTCGACATCCACAGTTCCAAACTTAACCCGACATCGTTGTCCGCCAAGAAAACAAAAGATTTTTTTGTTGGTGCCAAAGGTATAATTCGCTCTATAAAGCTGATGGTTACTTCGCTTAAAGGGCACGAATCAATCAACGAGATTGAACTGCAAGTCATCCTGGAAACCGCCATAACCAGATGCAGTGTTTTCTATGGTAAAAGCTCAAAGGATGTCAAAAAACTCCACGAATTCATTCATGGCCTGGTCGGAAACTTCAATCGACCCTTTCCCTATGATGACATATTTGAATTAACCAAGAGCACGATTGCTCAATATGGCACTGAAATAGAGCGTCACATGTACGATTACGCCCTTCCTTCAGAACTAATATCTTTGGCAACAATCTCTATGCCGAAGACCTTTGGCAGCCTATACAAAAAAATAGGCGAAAAGAAGACCGCCTTCAAAAAAGCGAATACAGGAAAATAACTATGAAAGCTGAACTTGGTGATACAGTCACCGTTGTCTACGACGGCATAACCGAAAATGGAGAGATTTTTGACTCATCAGAATCCTCTGGCCCCCTTGAACTTGTCCTTGGCGCCGGCAATGTCCTGCCAGGCTTTGAAGAAAATATCATTGGTCTGTCAACTGGGGAAAGTAAAGAGTTCAAACTATCGCCACGAGAAGCTCACGGACTGAGCAACCCGGAGCTTATCCACACCTTCAACAAGCAAGGCATCAAGGATCATGCCAAAATCAAGGTAGGAATGGTTCTGGGTTTAAATCTTGACCGTGATGGTCAGCAACAGCGGGTGCCGGCTACCGTTATCGCCGTTGACGAGACACAGATAACTGTCGACTTCAACCACCCAATGGCCGGACTTACCCTGACCTACAAGGTCACAGTTCAGTCAGTAGCCAAACAACAGGCCAATTAGTTGAGTTCGTCCTCAGCCGTTGGTAACTGTCTGCCACTGGCTCTCTGCTGAACGACATTGCCCTATGATGCCTGTCAAAACTATTCTGAGCATTGCCGGCTCAGACCCTTCCGGAGGGGCTGGCCTACAAGCCGATCTTAAAACATTTACTGTCCTTGGTGCCTATGGTGCTGCCGTACCAACCAATCTAACGGTACAAAACACCAGGGGCATTAAGGCCTCGCATCCAGTTGCGTCATTTATAGTTCGTGATCAAATTGATTGCGTTTTAAGCGATCTTAATGTCAGTCACATTAAGATCGGGATGATCGGTACGTTAGACATAGCAGAGGCCATTCTCTCATCACTTGAGTCCTTTGCTGGGGAGATTATTCTCGATCCAGTTCTGCGAGCCTCCGATGGCAGCAATCTGACAGACAGCATTCTGCCCATCACTCATCTTGCCGGAAAAGCAACTGTATTGACCCCCAACTTTGCCGAACTCTGCGCCCTGAGCGGCACCTGTCCAAACTCAACGGAGTCGCTTATTGCCGCCTGCCAGACAATTTTAAAATCCTTCCCCAGCCTTCGCTGTATCGTTGCCAAGGGTGGGCACACTCCAAACAATGAGGGCACGATAACGGATCATCTCGTTATCCAAAACAGATCGGGAGAAACTCTGCATTATGCACAGTCCCATCCGAGAGTTGAATCAAACAACACCCATGGAACAGGCTGCACTTACGCCTCTGCCTTTGCGGCCTACCACCAAAAATCCGGTGACTACCACCAGGCCTTTATGCAATCGTCCCGCTTTGTCTGGCAACTTCTCAAGGCCAGTGTCGCATTTAACACCGGCAATGGCAGGGGCGGGTTGGCCCACCATCTCTTTTTCAGGGGGGGGAACGATTACCCGGAGAGCTTCACATCATCCTGATCCGTCCGCAATCCGGACAAACCCAGGTAGGACCATTGGTCAACCCCCACTTGTTTTCTTGAAAACAGTTATCACATATTTGAAAGCCGCAGGGACAGTTCCAGCAAAAGGGCATCTCTTTTTTGCAACAATGGCAAACAAAGGCTTTTTTCCCCCGTCTTCTCTGGGAATATGAAAGTTTGGGCTCTGTCATAGATGTTTTATTTACAACGGCTTAGTTGATTCGCTGATTGATCAGCCCCGAAGATTTTAGATCTTTTCCGCTTTACCTTTTCCCTTTTACCCTTTACCATTCTCCCCGAATGCAGTGCCATCAATATTGACAAACTACTCAAAGAGTCTGCTTATGCTTCTCGCCATCGATATAGGAAACAGCCACACAGTAATCGGTCTTTTTGCCAATGGCAAGCTAACCAATAGCTGGAGAGTTCAAACTGACAAAAATGCCACCGCCGATGAAATATCTGCCTCCATCTTCAGCCTCTTCGCTCTGAGACAATGCCAAATCAGCAACGTAACCGGCCTGATTATATCAAGTGTTGTCCCGCAACTTAAAACCCCCTGGCTCGGTTTTACCAATAACCTGCAACTGTCGCCTGTATTTGTTGATAACACGACAGATACAGGCATCACAATTCGCCTGAATAACCCCAGTGAAGTCGGTGCGGACAGACTTGTCAATGCGGCGGCCGGCTTTAAAAAATATAACAGTGCGCTGATCATAATCGACTTTGGCACAGCAATTACCTTTGACTGTGTTTCTGAGAAGGCAGAATATCTCGGCGGAGCAATCACTCCTGGAATTGCTATTGCGCTGGAAGCCTTGGGTACTCGTACGGCAAAGCTGCCCCGGGTGGACATTAACGTTGCCCCTCCTCCACCAATTGGAACCTCGACAGTTTCAGCAATTCAATCGGGAATGCTCTATGGATATGGTGGTTTAATCGATGGCCTCGTCAATCGGCTAAAAACATCCTTCACCTCAACCCCACTAGTCCTGGCAACAGGAGGAATGGCTCAACTAATCGCACCCTATTCCGACACTATCGAGCAGATTGAACCGCTTCTCACCCTGGAAGGACTGCAGCTTATATATGACCGCATTCAAGGCAGTTAAACAAAAAATCAAACCTCCTGTTTTAAAAAAAGGCGATCGGGTTGGCATTGCAGCTCCCGCTGGACCAATTGACAGAGGAATGTTACTTAACGGCCTAAACATGCTTAAGGAGCTAGGGCTGGAGGTATCATACGCCGATGACATTGGTAACCACGAAAACTATCTGGCCGGCAGTGACGAAAGACGCCTCAAAGAGTTCCACCAGCTCTGGGCAGACCCCGAGGTAAAGGCCATAATTGCTGCCCGTGGTGGTTTCGGCTGTAGCCGCCTGATCGAGCATCTTGACTATGATCTCATTGCCGGAAACCCAAAAATCCTCATTGGTTTCTCCGATCTCACGATCATGCTAAATACCATTTTCGAAAAAACAGGCTTAATCACTTTTCACGGACCCATGCTCTCGACCATGGTACGAGATGGTAATGGCAGAGAGATTTTCAACCAGCTTGCAGGGCCAAGCCAGGAAGAGATCAAGGCCCGCCCTCTGGAAATTCTTCGGGATGGAAATGCGCAAGGAAACCTTCTGGGTGGGAACCTGACCTGCCTGCAAAATTTAACCGGAACTCAGTTTATGCCTGACGGGCAGGATGCCCTTTTGTTCATCGAGGATGTTAATGAGCCGGCCTACAAAATCGACCGTATCCTCACTCACCTGAAAATGATCGGGGTGCTTGATAAATTTTCAGGAATCATCCTCGGCCAGTTTCTTAACTCAGACCTTCAACAGCAAGATGATTGTGAATTGATCTGGGGGCGGGTTCTTGAGTTAACAGATACCATCCCGGTGTGGTCCGGATTTCCGGTTGGCCATGGAAAAAAGAATCTTCTCTTGCCTGTTGGGGGAGCAGCCCAGATGGATTCTAATTCAGGTGTTTTACGTTTTCTTGAAGCAAGCCGTACTGAATAGAGTGCAGGTCACGATTGGCACGTCGGTTTCCCTGCGCTAGGAGGTTGAGACAAGCATCCCGGCGACTTCCTGCTCCAGCTTTGTTGCCAGTTCCTGTTTGTCAGCACTCTTCAACCCCTTAGTTTCTATAGGATTGCCAAGCGTCAACTCCACATGCCCTGAGCGGGCTAGCAGCTTTCCTTTCGGCAAGACCTCATAGGTCCCTTTAATGGCAACAGGCACAATGGGAACTCCAGCCTTTATGGCAAGAACCATTGCCCCGCTCTTAAAGGAATGAAGTTTGCCGTCCTTACTGCGGGTGCCCTCCGGGAAAATCACCACTGAGGTACCTGCTGCCACCCGATTTGCGGCCTCGTTGAGGCTGACCAGGGCCTTGCGCCCACGCGACCGATCAACTGGGATATAACCGACCATACGCATGGCGGCGCCGAAAACTGGAATGTCAAACAACTCTTTTTTCGCCAGCCATCGAAAATCCATGGTCAGATACCCTTGCAAGGCAAAGATATCAAACTGGCTCAGATGATTTGCTGCAAAAATATAGGGTGTTTTCGGGTTAAGCTGCTGACCGCCCTTAACATTTACAGTGACACCGGCCAAAGACAGTATGATTCGTGCCCAATATCGTGGCAGTACCTGAATCTTTTCACCGGATACTCGGAAAAAAAACATGCCAACAATCGCCGAAAAACTTGTTAAAAATGTCAGAACTGGTGTAAGGATTAAGACAATTACTGAGCGAAAAGAGCTAATGATCTTCATGGATTTTTCATATAAAAAAAGGAATTGGTGTACTCCGCAGAGCAAGATAGGTTTCAAAGAATTATTGCTGTTGCATACCAGTTAGCACAACTTGAAGCACAAAACAACGGCAAAGGCAGCACCTGATACTTGAGTAACCTCCGGGGCACAATGCAGCATGGCACAAAAACAAAAAAACGACCCTTTCGGATCAATTCAGATATCACAAGAGTCTGAACTGCCCCCAGAGGTAGACACAACCCAAATAACCCCATCAACTTCGGCTCCCACTGCTCCTGACCAAAAGCGTCCTTTTTCCAGAAAAGCAGTGCTCCCCAAGAAAAAGAAACTAGGCTTTATCTCTATAACCAAAGCCTTGACGATTTCCACCATTTTCTGTCTGGGGCTTTATTTCCTTGGCGGATATTATCTTTTTCCGGCCCTTATTAAAACCTACGGCGCTACAAAGTTGAGCGAACTGTGTGGACGCGAAGTCACCTTTGGACGTGCCAGTTTTAACCCGCTTAACTTTCGGCTTGAGCTCGACAACAGTGTTGTCGGACCAGTTATCAATAACCCCGCCGATACAGTTGACCCGTTCATCACATTTTCACGCCTGACCCTTGTGATTGACCCTCGCTCTATTTTTTACAAAGGCATCATCTGCGAAGAGTTCCGCCTCCAGCAGCTTTTTGTTCATATCACAAAAGACACCGATGGCAGTACTAATATCAGTGCGTTATGGGACCAGATTTCAGCCAGTCTCGCAGAACAAGACAAAACAACTCTGGATTCAATCGTTTTCTCCCCAGCTGTCAAGTACCTGAAAAATAACTATTCACTAAACAACATATCGGTCAAGGACGCAGAAATTGTTTTTGCGGATGCCACGACCAGCAAAAAACATCACGTCACCAATCTTCAAATTACCCTGCCAACACTGGCAACTATCGATTACCAATCACCTCGACTTCAGCCTCACTTCTCGGCAATGATAAACGGCAGACCTGTATCTTTAGCAGACACACAAAATCAAAATCCTGATTCGTCGGTTATTCAGCTTGCCTTACATATGGGAAAAATCGACGTTATGCCCTACGCAAGCTACTTTCCTGCTGATTTTGGCAGTCGGATTCGAGGTGGGCTGGCGGACATAAAGATGCATCTTAGCTACGACCCACACTCTAAAAATGCAAAAGAGCAATTTAAAGTATCAGGCGAGCTCGACATCTCTGGTGCTATTTTCAATGAAACGCCTGAGGAAGTAACAGTGGATTCGATACTTCTAGAGGGTTCGTTTTTCCCGCTATCCCAAAACTTTTCAATTACAAAACTTATTTTCAGAAGACCTATCTTCACCCTGACATCATCAGCACAAAACGCTTTTACGTTCCCATTCCCTTTCAACCAGATAGAAAACGCATTGCTGGCACCTGAAAACACCAAACAACTTCCCCAGTTTGCAATCAGTAACGGCTCCATAACTTTTACAAACAGGGTAACAAAAGATACCGCACAGCGATGGGACAATATCGAGGTGCTTGCCTCGGTGCTAAATACTGTCAACGGGAACCGGCAAACGTCCAGTTTCTCAATATCCGCAGAGAAAGATCCTAAAACCACAGTCAACGCCCAATGGGTTGTCAGTTCAGAACAGCTTAGCAAAGGCCTTTTTGAGGCTAATGATCTTGACGTTAACGACTTACCAACACTGCCGGGCTGGTTCACTGGCTCTCTTATCTCAAAAGGAACGATTGAGCAGATCAAGTCCGGTTTTAGTTATGACCCTAAACCCGGCAAAAAAATATTTACACTTGAGAACATGCAGATCTGGGCCCGAGACATTCGGATTACCGACAACAAAACAGCTTTGGCGTCCTTGGGAGGCTGGCAAAGTGAGAATGGTTTTTTCAACAGTACAAGCTCACTGCTGCAGTTTGGTGCGGTATCAATAAAGAAGGCACAATTTTATCTGCATCCCCCTTCTGACAAAAAGGCTTGGCAGAATCTTATAACGGCACCACAGATCTACTGGAAAGATACGGCAACTGCCCATGTAAGCCTTTCATCATTAGAGGTCTCAGATTCAACAATCGTAATCAATGATATGAGCCAGACCTCTAAAGGGCATACGCTTGACAATTTCAACCTGTCTGTCCCACAGATTATTAAAGGCAGCCAAAATCAGTTTGTGGCACGCGCCACATCAAACAACACGCCGACAGAGGTTTCAGGCACCTTTTCAAGCAAACCTTTTTCGGCAAACGGCACCATAAAAGCTGAAAACCTCCCGGCTGATTTACTCAGCACAGTTTTTGTACCTGATCAACAGTTCAACTCTCGTGGCGCTGTGAGTCTAGAGGGTTCTTTTCTTCTCCCAAACCCCATATTTACTGGTTCACTCGACATTACAGACCTTTCATCTTCAAGCCCGTCATATTCCTTTAACGCGCAACAGGTTAGTACGGCCGGCATCACCATAAAGGCAGAGCCTCTTGCGCTGTCACTCGATCAAATTACGTTTAAAAAGCCACATCTTAGCTATACCCCAGGCCCCAAAAGTGCCCCACTGCTCTCAATATTTACGGCGCAACAGGATGCCAAGTCAGAAAACAACTTTCTGAACTTTGACTCCCTTTACCTTAAAGACGGTACTGTCTCTCTCAACAATGCCCTTTCAGACCCTCCCTCCCGAACTTTGATTGAAAATGTGAACGGGTCATTTTCCAGGCTTTCTGACACGAAGGAAAACAGCTTTTCGCTGGAAGGACTCCTCGATTCTGTAGCCCCAATATCCCTGACAGGCACCACTTTACTTTCAGCACCATCTAAAACGCTCCAGACTGCCTATCAGATTACGGGTTACCCCGCCCCGCAAAAGAACTCACTACTGACTCCTGTTATCGGTCACACCATCAAACAGGGCAGGTTTGATCTTACCGGCAAAATTCATCTGAGCCAGGAGGTCATCCAACACTCTCTGGATATCAAAATCTCCGGCCTTCAACTCGGACCCTCTATTGAGCCAGGCTTGATTACGATTAAAGGTAACACATGGAAAGACACGCCCTTCCTGCAAGCCCTCTTGCAAGACAAAGAGGACGGCATGACTCTGCCCTTTTCAACAACAGCTAAGCCCAACTCGAATTACAGCCTTGGTGATGACCTTATTAATGAGTTCCAGAAACTTCTGCTCAAGGCCCATGTTTCGCCCTTTTCTTTACTTGATTCTCAAAATCAGAGCGGTTTAATCTCACCGTCTCTCTTTTTTAATTTCGGCGCCCAAAATATCTCCCCTGCCTACCAGGAACTCCTCAACCAGTGGGTGGCCATCCTGAACTCCCGCCCTCTTCTGGAAATCACTGTAACCGGGCACTCCGACTCCCACTCCGACAGAAAGGCTCTTATTGATGAGAAAATTGCCGAGATTGACAAAAGACAGCGCCGGCATGAGGCGAAACTATCTCAAGCCCTTTCGACCTCCTACGGAAAAGAGGTCATCGACCAACCTTTCAGTTCCGACTATGCTGCAAAAAAGGCTGTGTATGATGACGAGAAGAAGAAACTCATTGTTTCTGACAAGGACCTTCTTGAACTCGCTCAACAACGAATTGATGAAGTGATTGCTTATTTCAGATCTAAAGGCGTTGCCGAAAATCAGTTTAAGGCCGGAAAGGCCCAGATAATCGACTCCCTAAACATGGGAAGGGATGGCAACCGAACGGATTTCACTCTGGGATTAAGACAGAAATAGCAGCAGCATTAAGCCGCCGTTTCTGAAACACAAAAAAACCTGGCTACTTTTCAGGGAGTTTTCTGGCATCCATTCCCTCCCTGTAACCTTTGGTATAGGATTTACGCAGGACAGGGTTGTTCATCACATCACCGGGCAGAAAAAAATCTTTACCCAGTTGCCCCTCCTTCAGCCCCAACTGATAGTACGAATCCACCGTGCCAATCTCCGTTTGGCTTCCATATTTCACGGAAGTCATGCAGTTTCTCAAAATCATTAATATGAGCACTGACATAACTACCCAGGCAGCTATCCAGCCTATCTTCGTGTAGAGAGGGACGGGTTTTGCATTTCGGTGAGACTCTTGTTGCACGTAATATCCTCCACATTTTCATATCCACACAAGAAAAAATGAATACCAATTCATTTTTTCTTGCATTTTTTTGGCAAGTTGCATTAAGTGTAATAGTTTTTTTTTGAGGAAAGGGCAAGGGCTCTTAAATGGGGTCAATCATTTTACAATTAAGTCCATGAGGTATTTGCCCGACAAAGCATTGTGATTTACGACTTTATATTTTCCATAACCTTTTTCAACTTACCACGGAGGCATTACTGATGATCAAGAATGTACCAAAACATTTAGGAGCTGGGGCGATTATTCGCTTCATGCTGCTGGCCCTATTTATATCATGGAGTAACGCATACGCCTTAACCAATGAGGATTGCATTGGTTGTCACACTGACGTTGAGCTGACTACCGAAAAAAATGGGAAAACTATAAGCCTGTATGTCGACATAGATACCTATAAAGATACGGTACATGCTGAAAACGGCTGCGTCTCCTGTCATGTTGATGCGGATGTTGAGGGAGAGGAACACCCATTCCCCCTGTCGCCGGTGAATTGTAATGATTGTCACGATGCAATCGGTGAAACATACATGCAAAGCGCCCATGGCGAAGCGGCCATTGAAAAAAATGATGCAATGGCTCCCAAGTGCCAGGACTGCCACACAAAACACGGCATCCTTTCACCAAAAGATCGGCGTTCCACAACCTACCCGATGAATATTCCCTTTACCTGTGGCCGCTGTCACCGTGAAGGTTCTGATATGACCTCCACACATGACCTGAGCGAACACAACATTGTTCAAAACTACTCAATGTCGATTCATGGCAAAGGCCTCTTCGAAGATGGCCTGATCGTCACAGCGGTGTGCTCAAGCTGTCATACTGGACACAATGTTCAGAAGGCATCCTCACCAAACTCAAGTGTTAATCGTGACAATATCACTGAAACCTGTAAAGGGTGCCATGTTGGAATTGCTGAGAAATTTCAAGATTCAGTGCACAGCCCAACAGTTACAAAAACAGATAAGAAATTACCTGTTTGTATTGACTGCCATAATGCACACACCATCTCACGCGTCACCAATAAAGATTTTCGCCTGCTTATAGCTGAGCAGTGCAACAACTGCCATGCCCATGAAACAGAGACATACTTTCAAACCTATCACGGCAGGGCATCCATGCTTTGGGGAGGAGAACAAACGGCGAAATGCTCTGATTGTCATGGTTCCCATGACATCCTTCCCATTCAAAACCCGGCCTCAAAAATCAATACTGCCAATATTGTACAGACCTGTTCAGTGTGCCATCCAAAGGCGAACCAAAGCTTTACTACTTATTTGCCCCATGCTACCCACTCTGTTCACGACAAAGAAAAATACCCGTATCTTTTTTACACTTTCTGGGCCATGACCGGTTTGCTTGTCGGTACATTCAGCTTCTTTGGACTTCATACGATTTTATGGATACCACGTTCCATTGTTGAACGTATCAAACTAATGGCTAAGGGGCATTAAATCTGTACTAGCACTGATGTTGTTGTCTTCAGTGCCTGAAGTTTTCAGAGAAATTGAGTTGTTAGCTACGAATTAACGGAAAAAGTTGCTATTCAGCTCGGCAGAATGCACAAAAATTATATTTAAATAAAACTTTATAGAGGATAGACATGGCGAAAGCACCAACACTTTGGATTGAGAGGTTCTCTGTCTTTCAGAGATTTATTCACTTACTTATTATTCTCAGTTTTCTCACGTTAGCTGTCACCGGAATGGCGCTTAAATTTGCCATTGAAGGCTGGGCCCAATGGATCGCATACAGCTTTGGAGGCTTTGCGGTACTGGGCGCCTTACATAGATTTTGTGCCGTTATTACGTTTTTCTACTTTTTCCTGACCCTGATTCTGCTGTTCACTAAATGGCAAGAGTCCAAAAAATCGCTAATAGCATTTATTTTTGACCCGGAAGGCCTTATACCAAACCTGAATGACCTTAAGGAGATGATCGGAACCATCAAATGGTTTTTTGGGGGCAAACGCCCCTATTATGGACGTTGGATATACTGGGAAAAGTTCGACTTCATGGCGGTCTTTTGGGGTATTGCAGTTATTGGTGGTTCAGGACTTGCTCTTTGGTTCCCTGTTCAATTCTCAAAATTTTTCCCAGGATACTGGCTCAATATCGCCACCATAATCCACAGTGACGAGGCCCTGCTTGCCTCCGGCTTTATATTTACCATACACTTTTATAATACTCATTTGCGTCCTGAGAAATTCCCTCTTGATCCGGTAATATTTATAGGATCATTCCCTCTGGAAGAGCTTAAGCATGAGCGCCCTCGTGAGTATGATCAACTCGTTGAAAGCGGTGAGCTTGACAAACTGACCACCCGCAGGGCTCCTGAAGGCTGGCTGCGCCGCCTTTCTACGGTGTTTGGACTCTTTGTTGTGACCACCGGTTCTGTATTAGTGGTCTTTATCATTGTTACCATGTTCAAATATATTCTGAGTGGTGCCCACTAAACCATTGTCAGAAATAAACTAGCATCGGCAGTACATAAAAAAAGTCCCGAGGAGTATCTTCCTCGGGACTTTTTTTTATGCTGGTATTGCGGGTGATATATCAATTTGCCGCTGCAAATTCACCGTATTTTTTATCTTCATTAAGTATATGGTTGACCAACCAGCTCCGTAAAATTTTCATAATATCGGTATTAAGCACAACATCTCCATTTTTGATATCATCAACATAGTTCTCAACCATGCCTTCAAAGGCTCGATGAATCTGCGCGTGCCTCTCTTTATCCGGATAACCAATTGTCTGCATATACTCTTCCTCAAAAGAGAAATGCTTCACAGCATAATCCCTCATTGCTTTAAGGGTCGACATCGTCGCCCCGCGGACATCGTTACTGTTACCGCTGATCAACAACTCATGCAGATCATTGTGAATATCGATCCAATTCTGGTGCTGAACATCAATATCTCGAAACCCTACGCTATAATCTTTATTCCACTCAATTCGCGGCATATCACGCTCCTTTCATTCAATCTTCCCCTCCCGGGGCCAAACTGTAACAATCTTCAATCTGATCGATATAAAAAAACCAAACTGGGTCAAAACCGGCTAGGCAAGGCTGGAAGAATGAGAATTAATGTATGATTCTATCTGGTTTTTGTGAAGATCCGAAATCCCGACAAACTCCAGACTTCGCCTTACCATCTTAATCAAATTATAAGGGGATTCGTTGACGACCAAACGCTCAACTACCGTACGACAGGGAATTTTTTCCAGGAAGAAACTCTGCTGACCATCGAGTATGTCAACACTATCACTTTCCGGACTGGGCCGGTCGCTATCAAGATAAATAAATGAAAGCCCACCCACGCTGATATCGCTTATATGACCGGGGCTTTCGCCAAAAACCGCGATAGCACTGTCTCCAAGCTTATAACGAACATTTCTCCTTCGTTCTTGTGTATGTTTCATGCCCCACACCCTTTTGTCGTTTAGTAAAGCCGAAAATAGTTAAGAACTCTCTCTCCATTAAAAGTGTAGGCTTAATCCTTACACGGTGTCAAATAAAAATTACGGGGGCAGAATATCGAATGCGATTGGTATATTTACCATGAAAAAACTGTCACACCCAAGACAGTCTAAATTTCTTAATAAAATCAACTGGATTATATGATAACTTGGCTTTTCGCAGCCCTTCATTGCCTAAATCCTGTTCTCGATTGACGATATCAAAACCTTTTTGCGCCGCAAGAAACTCTCGATTGATTGCCTGATAAAGACCTTTGTAACCGTTCAAAGCTTTCTCAAAATGTATTACCAGCATCTTCGGTGAAAGCTGCTCGGCTACTGTAAAAGCCACGACACTGCCGTCAATCTCAATAGCTCCACCAAAAAGAGTCAACTCGTCAAACGATTTGAGCACCTTGGTGATCACTCGATTCTCTGCAGCCAAACCGGCTGAAGCCTCACAGTTTCGCCAGGCACACCAATCATACTGCATAAATAAGGCCCTTTTAATCAAACCCTGATCAAGGGGAACATATCTCCAGGAGTTCTTTTGAAACTGGTGCAGAAGATTTTTTTTATCATGAAACTGCTTACCCTTGAGACGAACGAGCTCTTTGACAGAATAGAGATAATCCCAATGATCCCGTTGTTCAATAGATGACATCGAACAATTTAAATCGACAATACGAGCACTTAGTTCTTCCGGAACTCGAACAAAATCAATTTTTTCATTTAACGAAGAGAGGCGGCCATTCCAATCAATTTTATGCCAGTCACCTACTGGCGCCCAGTAAAACGGTTCAGGACTTTGCTGGCGTATCCAGACAAGATCACTCTCCCAGGCCCAGGTAAGCTCATACTCATCACACCAGTGGTCTGGGGCCTGAATTGATTTCAGCTTTAAAAAATCTTTCTGTTCAT
>JADGBM010000007.1:0-25658 GCA_015231515.1 Desulfobulbaceae bacterium | reverse complement strand
AAATTGGCGAAACTATAATCAGAGGAGCGCTGCGGCATGTCTGCCAGTCGCTCCTTATATAATGCCTGCTTTGCTAATGTAATCGGTTCAAATAGTAACGACATAGACTCTCTTTTGATTTATTGTCATGTTTTGCATAAAAACAGTCATTCTATCAACCTGACGACTACAACTGCCTGTCAATGGTTTTTTGAATTTCTTGAATGCGCAGCACAAGTGGTGGATGCGAATAATGCAAAAATGTGTACAGAGGATGCGGGGTTAAGTTAGACAGATTATGAACAGAAAGATTTTTTAAAGCTGAAATCAATTCAGGCCCCAGACCACTGGTGTTAACTGCAAAACGATCCGCCTCAAACTCATTTTTCCGAGAGAGCATGTTCATACAAATCGACAAAACCATTTCGATAGGAGTCAAAAGCATTCCAAAGAATACGAGACCTGAATAGACGGATTGTTTCTCCATGTAAAAGGCCTCATACAGGCCTGCGTGTTGGAGAAAAATTGAGAGCAAAAAAAACATGACTCCCGTCTGCACCATGCTGATCACCATACCCTGCAAAATATGTTTTTTCTTGTAATGACCTATCTCGTGGGCCAAAATAGCGACAAGTTCGCCGACGCTGTGCTTTTCTATCAGCGTATCAAAGAGTGCGATGCGCTTGTTTTTGCCAAAACCGGTAAAAAAAGCATTCGACTTACTGGAACGTTTTGAGCCATCCATAACAAAAACATTTTGTAAGGAAAACGACACAGACTGCGCGTATTTCATTATTTTTTGCTTCAACTCGCACTCATCAAGCGGCTTGAACTTGTTAAATAAAGGCATAATCCAGGTAGGCGCTATAAATTGAACTAAAAGCGTGAAAACTGCCACCCCAACCCAACAATAAAACCAGGCATATGTGCCAGCCCAATCAAAGAAAAAAAGAACCAGTGCCAACAGAGGGCCCCCAAGCACGACACTTAAGGCCAACCCTTTAAGGAGATCTGAAACAAAAACCCCGGGAGTTGTTCGATTAAAGCCAAAGCGTTCTTCGATAACAAAGGTTGAATACAGTGAAAACGGCAGAGAGATAACCATTTTAGCCAGAAGTAGCGCCCCAATAAACAGCAGCCCATTTATAATCGCCCCATATCCAAACCCCCTGATATATTTATCGAGCAGGTTGAATCCCCCTGAAAACCAGAACCCCAGCATAACCAGCAGATCAAATAAACCCGTCACCATGCCGAATTGACTCTGTGATTGAGTGTAGCGCTGTGACTTTGCATACTTCTCGGCATCGTAAACATCGCGGAAATCAGCCGGTAAGGGTATTCCCAACCTCTTTAAATTTAAAATTTCAGCGACAAAACTGATGACAAGATTGGCAAAGAGCGCTGACAAAATAATAATCGCGTAAAAATTCATTTAAGACTGAGCCTGCTGAGAATTAAGAAGTGTTGAAGTTACAGGACGTTAATCGTTGTACTGAACCAAAAAAGGGAGTAGCCGTCTGCGAATGGTCTGGCAAAGATGACAAACTTTTCCTTACAGGTCAAGAAGTTATTCCCTACAAGGTATCTCTGACAAGAGTTATAACCAGTCGCTTATTTCGCGTAAAAATCATTGATTACTGATCCAACTTTGAGTAGTTTCATTAGCCAAACCGCCACATAAATTTTAACTATTCTATTCTTTCACAAATAGCAGGAAAAATTATGCACGATCTTAGTCTTCTCGGAATGTTTCTCTCTGCCGGCCCGATGGTCAAATTTGTCATGTTGATGTTGCTGACATTTTCCATAGGGTCCTGGTATATCATTTTCATGAAAATAATTTTGTTTAAAAAAGTTCGTGTTGAGTCTGAATCTTTTCTTACCATGTTCTGGAAGAGCAAAAATCTGGCTGAGGCAGCCAAATCCTCAAGCGAATCTCCGCTAAGCCCCGAAGGGCAGATTTTTTTACTGGGTTATAATGAACTGCAAAAAATCAGCCGCTTTAAATCGGCCAAGGAAAGCGGCTCCGATGCTACCCTTGAAATGCGGCTGGCAGGGATGGACAACCTGAAACGCGCCCTCGTCAAGGCCGAAACATCTGAAGCTGAACGCCTTGGCAAATCACTGAACATATTAGCAACCACAGGAAGCGCTACCCCTTTCATAGGTCTTTTTGGCACTGTCTGGGGAATCATGACATCTTTCCAGGATATCGGTCAGCGTGGTTCCGCCTCTCTAGCCGTTGTTGCCCCCGGCATTTCAGAGGCTCTTGTCGCCACCGCCGCAGGCTTGGCCGTGGCTATTCCGGCAGTTATCTTCTTCAATTATTTTTCCACACAGCTTACAGATTTCGAAAATGATATGCAGAATTTTTCATCAGATTTTCTAAATCTTGTTGAACGCGATTTAATCTCAAAAAAATAATTGTATAAAACATTTAATCCATCGAAAGTTACAAATAATGGGCCCTTTACGAAAAAACTCAAAACACCAGGTTATCTCTGACATCAACGTCACACCATTTGTGGATGTCATGCTGGTGTTGCTTATCATTTTTATGGTCACAGCCCCGATGATGACTCAGGGCGTAGATGTCGATCTCCCTGAGACAACCTCAAAGGCTCTTAAGCAAGATGACAAACCAATTGTTATTACCATCAACAAAACAGGCGACATTTACTTTAATCGAATCAAGGGCAACCGGAAGCTGCTCAAACAACAACTCCTGGATGTCGCAAGTGACGGTGGAACCGACCGCTCTGTTTTCCTGAAGGCCGACAAGAATGTACAGTATGGCCTGGTAGTAGCCGTTATGGCAGATATAAAAGAAGCAGGTTTTAAAAAGCTGGGGATGATCACCCAACCCCAAGATCAAAGATAGTTCAATGAGTTTTTCCGGTCACACTGCAGCCCTTTATCTGAACAGAATTGGCCCCATACGGTGGATGCCCCTTCTGCTTACCGTCGGAGTCCATTTTCTGACCTTCATCCTGCTACTGTTTCCACCGACCTTTTTTATACCCGACAGAGATATTCCTGAAATTCAGACTATCAACCTGTTTACAGTCGAAGAGTTTGAACAGAAAACCCAGACACCGCCTCCGCCGGTTGCGAAGCCACCCAGGGAGGAACCACCTGTACCTCAAGAAAATCTACAATCCATTGCCACAGAAACCCCACCTCCCAGCCAATCAAGCCCTGCAGAGGTCATATCGCTTCACCCTCGGCGCGTGAAAAAGAAAATAGTCCAGGAAGTTGTTGAGCCAAAACCACCATTAAAACAGGACATTAAGCGCCAAAATGCCATTGAAAGGATACAGTCTCAAGTAAACCAAAAAAAAGAAGAGCAACAA
This sequence comes from Desulfobulbaceae bacterium, assembly GCA_015231515.1. Taxonomy (NCBI): domain Bacteria; kingdom Pseudomonadati; phylum Thermodesulfobacteriota; class Desulfobulbia; order Desulfobulbales; family Desulfobulbaceae; species Desulfobulbaceae bacterium. Next base: position 22,323 of record JADGBM010000007.1, on the reverse strand, counting down.
CTCAAACATAATCTTGCTCGACTGAGAGACTCATTGCATAGCAGTGTAAAAGATTCACCCCAAGAGTCACAGGCGGAAGATAGCAACCAACAACAGCCAACAGCGCCCGCATCACAAGGCGAAAACGCCCGAATTAATGCAGCGGAACGGAGCTATTTCATTGCTGTACAGCGCCGAATCCTCGACAACTGGGCGTTACCAAAAACTCAGGACTGGGACAGTAATCTTGAAGCTCTTGTAATAATTTATATAAGTAAAACTGGTGTCATATCAAAAACAGTCTTTGAAAAAAAATCAAAAAATGTCTACTTTAACCAATACGTTGAAAAAACAATTCGGGCTGCTGCCCCTATGCCGCCAATACCCTCGGCACTTAAAAAAAATACCCTTGAGATTGGCTTACGCTTCAAACCAAGTGGACTCTTTTAAAATATGAACTCTATGAATGCACTCTCCAAAGCACTCCTTTGTATATGGGCAACGCTGCTCTTCTGCGCTTCGCCGGCGGCTGCACGTATCTACCTTGACATCACCTCAGCTGACCTTAGAAAACTGCCCATCGCAGTACCTTATTTTATCGACACAAACGACCCGGCAGCCATCACTGAGAAGGGCAAGGATTTTGCGACACTTCTCGGCAAGGCTTTAACCTTTCACGGCTTTGTTTCCATTATCCCAGCAAACACATACAATAACGACAGAAGTACGAACTGGCCCAGCGTCGGAGCTGACTTTGCAGTGTTAGCAAATTACGACACCAACGCCAACGGTGTTACTATGGAGTTACGTTTTATTGACGCCCACAACAATAAGATGCTGGCTGGAAAGCGTTATAAAGCTCCATGGTCGAAGATCAACACTTTCGTCTTGAAATTTGCCGATGAAGTCGTGCTAAAGTTGAGTGGTGAAAATGGTATCAGTAACAGTCAGATTGCCTTTGTAGCCGATCAGTCAGGTCAGAAAGAGATTTATGTGGCCGACATTCTTGGCGAGAATATCAGGCAGGTCACACGACATAAAAATCTTACAGTGTCACCACGTTTCTCTGCCGATGGCGAAAGACTCGCTTATACAACCTATCATCGCGGCAACCCGAACCTCTACATCACAGATCTATCACAAAGTAAAAAAACTAAGGCCATATCCTGGCACAATGGCTTAAATATTGCCGGAGGATGGTCACCAAATGGCAAACAACTTGTTACAACTTTGAGTAAGGACGGAAACCCGGACCTTTATCTCATGGCCACTAACGGTACGGTACTTAATAGACTCACTCACAACGAGGGTCTAAATGTCTCTGGATCCTGGTCGCCAGATGGCAGCAAAATTGTTTTTGTATCTGACAGAAGTGGAAACCCACAATTATACATCATGAATCTCACAAATAAAAAGGTCAACCGTCTTACCTTTTATGGCGATGAGAACACAACACCTAGTTGGTCGCCTCAAGGCGATTTAATTGCATATACCGGTCGGGACAACGGCAACCACCACCTTTTCGTGATCCCGCCGGAAGGTGGCAGCCCCACCAAGATAACAGAGTTCTGGGGAAACTATGAATCTCCGTCCTGGTCCCCGGATGGCCGCCAGCTTGTTTTCTCTCGAACCAGGAATGACAAGCAGCAACTTTGCCGTATTTTTCTCTATGGAAAAGAGATTACCCCGATGTTTACACTTAATGGCAACCAGACTTACCCACAGTGGTCACCCCGCATAGACTACAATTAGCAACAACATTATGGAGAGTCATCATGACTAAAAAATATTTTCTTAGATCAGTACTTCTTTCAACCGTCTTGATGCTCGTGCAATGCGTTCCAGCAAAAGATATTAACAGCATTGACCTGCGCATTCGAAACCTAGACAGCAGAATCGTCAAGCTGGACAAAACCATTGATAAATTCGAAGGCAAAGGACAAGACAACCCTATCGACACGCTTCAGCGGAACCAGGCTGATATGGCCAACATGCTGGACAAACTTAACAGTGAGGTTTTACAGCTTAAGGCTGAAATTGAGGAAAACTCACATTTTTATGCTAAACTTGGCAGAGAAAATTCCGAGTTCAAGTCATCCATCGAAATGAAGGTTACTGACCTCTCTGAACAAATATCGGTACTCGCCGACCAGATGAACCAAACCTCTGACAAGTTGGTTACAATTCAGAAAGAAACTGAATCCTCCGCCTTACAAGTTAAAGCAGCCCAAGAACGGGCTCTAGCAGCCGAAAAAGAGGCGGAGCGTGCAAAAGCAATTGCATCTACCCCTAAAGATACCGGTCGTCGGGAGATCGTTCCAGACCAGACAAAACTTTCTCCAAAAGAGAAAGAGGAAATTGACCAATCTGCTGGGGCCTCAGGTCAAGGACCCGGCAAAGAGATTTACGATGAAGCGCTTTCTCTTTTTCGTTCCAGCAAGTTCAATGAGGCCTACAGAACATTCACAGAATATATTGAGAAATTTCCAACCGGGAAAATGGCTCCTAACGCGCGCTTCTGGCTGGGAGACTGCTATTACAGCCAACAGGAATATGAACTTGCCATTCTTGAATATCAAAAAGTTATTGCAGACTTCCCAAGCCACGCAAAAGCGCCAGCCGCCTTACTGAAGCAAGGGCTTGCCTTTGAGAAGCTTAACGATAAAGAGACCGCGACTATCGTATACCGCAAACTTCTTGATGACTACCCGAAGAGCGAACAGGTTAAAACAGTCACAAAACGAATCGAATCGCTCAAGTAATCTTGATCAAGCACACTAACCAGATCAAATGGAAGATTGCTTTTTTAAAATTGATGTGCTAATAAATCGAATCTAATTTTGCAACAATGCCTGGGTGGCGGAACTGGTAGACGCAAGGGACTTAAAATCCCTCGGGGTTTATCCCTGTACGAGTTCGATTCTCGTCCTAGGCACCAATAAAGACGGGGCTTTCCAAGAAACTGGGTATCCCTATTTTTATTTCATATTTTGTCCCGTTAGATGCCGGTCAGATGAAATCGGTGAATTTTGATCAATAAATATCAATATCAGCTGGTAGCTCAGATGGATAAAGCGCAGGTCTCCGAAGCCTGAAGCAGTAGGCCAGAATCCCTTGCCAATTACAAAAAAATCCCCCACACAAATTAATGTGCAGGGGATTGAACTAACACCTCTATAATATCTATAAGCTCAGGTTATCTGTTTCACCTTCTTGCTTGTTCTGCTTTACCCTTTGCTCGATAATCTGCTGCCGTAGTTGCTCGAAATACTTTGTTGATGCGTCAACCGTTAATTCTTTACGATGCACCATCTCACACAAACCGATCCGCATGTAGCAAATAAGCAGCCAACTACATTTTACTACTGAGTTAACTTTTACGCTCAAATATCTAGCGCTTAAAGCTTCGGTTGATTTTTAAATAAGCTTCTGTTGGAGTTTATGCGCGGAGTGTTACTCAAGGAGAATATCAGCAGTATGTTATGCTTGGGTAGCGTGTCAATCTCGATAGCACCTTGACTTTTAGGGTGGACAGAAAAGATAAGAGCAGAAGTTCACAACTTGACCTTTGTAACGTCTTGATAACCTGCCACGGGTAGCCAGCAATGAGCTTGATTAACGCCGAAACCTTGGCAGCACCAATGAGCTTCGATTTGACTATGTGGTAGTGGTCAGCGTTTATTAAATTGTTCGGCGATTTATGCCGTTTAATTCCTATATTGCCCATTTTGGCCCCAAAAACGAATTCGGGGTCTAGTAATATCAACTACTTACACAACTAGCAGGTCGGCATTTCGTTATTAAATCAGCAAGTTAGCGTGGCCAGACCCCGTGTTGCCACCAGAATTCAAAAAAAATAATTTACATGAGGCCATCGCCGAGTTTTGCCCTTGTAGACTTGCCCGGTCGATAGCTTATGTCAAATATCCAGTTTAACTGGCATAATCATTGTTATACTGAGGATTCTGGTTTAAATTAACGCAAATAACTATAAACTTTCCGTCCTTTGCGCCTTAAGCGAAGCGGGCGGTTATCAAAAAAACTAGTAAGGAAATGTACTATGATCATACCTGTTCACGCCGCCACCGATGCTGGTAGAATTACCATCGAGGCCCTGAGGGATCGTTTCCAGTCAAGTGGCAACGACTGTCAGCAGATAGTCGAAAATATCATCAGCGATATCCGTTCAAATGGTGACACGGCCCTCATAAACTACACCAACCAGTTTGACTCACCCAAACTGACCATTGCCAATATACGAGTTTCTGAGGCTGAATTTCAGAGCGCTGCCAGAACTGTCAGCACGGCCTTCCAAGCCACCCTGGACAAGGCAATTGAGCGCATCTGGTCGTTTCATGAGCACGAAAAAGAAGAGTCATGGATGGTAACCCGTGAAGACGGCACCATAATCGGTCGACTTGTCAACCCGGTTGATTCGGCAGGGCTCTATGTTCCGGGTGGTCAGGGAGGAAAAACGCCGCTGGTTTCTTCGGTTTTAATGAATGGCATTCCAGCCGCTATTGCTGGCGTTAAACGAAGGGTTATGCTTACCCCTGCCGACAAAGATGGCAACATAAACCCTGCCCTCCTCTGCGCTGCCCAAAAAATCGGCATCACCGAGCTCTACAAAGCCGGCAGCGCCTGGGGAATTGCCGCCCTTGCCTATGGCACCGAGTCCATTGCCCCGGTTGATGTAGTCGTCGGCCCCGGCAACCAGTACGTCACCGAGGCCAAAAAACAAGTCTCCGGCAAGGTGCGAATTGACATGATTGCCGGCCCCAGTGAAATCCTGATCATTGCCGACGACTCTGCCAACCCTGCCTTTATTGCCGCTGACATGCTGGCCCAGGCTGAGCACGACCCGATGGCCTTGGCAATGGTTGTGACAACCTCCCAGAATCTGGCCGCTGAAATTACCAGCCAACTGGAGCTGTTATTACCACGTCTTTCTCGTGAGGATATAGCCAGAAAGTCGTTGACTGATCGAGGCGTCATCATTATCGCAGACAACACCGACAAGGCCATTGAAATTGCCAATCTTCTGGCGGCAGAGCATCTTGAGTTAATGCTGAATGATCCCTACAAATGGATGACCAGAATCAGACATGCCGGAGCCATATTCTTAGGGAACAACTCGCCGGAAGCCACCGGCGACTATCTTGCCGGCCCTAACCACGTCTTGCCGACAATGGGGACAGCCCGCTATTCATCGGCCCTTGGTGTCGAGACCTTTCTTAAAAAAAGCAGTCTGATCTCATACTCCAGAGAGGCCTTACTCAGTGACGCTGATGATATTCAGGCCCTGGCCAACCTAGAGGGTCTTTCGGCCCACGCCCTTTCGGTTAAAATCCGTGTTGACAATGCTTAGGCACCATATTCCGTTCAAACGAGAGCTTAACGTAACATCATGATTTCTAAAGAGCAAACCCTGAGCCACTTAAGAAAGGGGCTTGCGCAACTTGATATTGAGCTGCCGTCACCAGCTATCTGTGAACAACTGTACCAGTATTTTGCAGAACTTCTTAAATGGAGCCCCAAAGTTAATCTGGTGGCAAAGGGCCCGGAACTTGAGTTACTGGAAACGCATTTTATTGACAGCCTTACTCTGGTTCCAATTCTAAAAAAATATCTCCACGATGACAACTCCCACAACTTGCTAGATATCGGCAGCGGCGCCGGTTTCCCCGGTCTTGTCCTTAAAATTACGTTCCCCGATCTGCCAGTCACTCTTGTTGAACCACGCCAGAAACGAACCGTATTTTTATGACACGTCGTACGATCGTTAAAACTTGATAAGGTTTTGATTTTAGAAGAACGAATTGACAAAAATGATCAGGTGTTCGCTAAAAAACACGGTCAGTTTTCCCTCATAACCTGTAGGGCTCTAACCAAAATTCAGGACTTTCTTGAGATGACTCCCCAGATCGCAACTCCCCACGCCAGAATTCTTTTCATGAAGGGCCCCAAGGCCGCAGATGAAATCAAAACCTGGCAGACTGCCCCCGGCCCCTTTGAGCTGGAGTCGATATCATCTCTAGCCCTGCCCTTTTCCGGGGCTGACAGATCGCTGGTCATCTTTTCAAAAACAGACGAGACCCCGGTCTCACACTAGCCGCCATGGCAGATCAGCCCACCAGCCCCAAAGACAGCAAAGCTATTGCTGCGCAGATATGTAAACTTTCAGAATTTAACACCACAAATGCCAACGACCTTGTTCTTCACTTTCAAACATTGATCAGTGCCCACATGAGCAAAGCCTTTATGGAAGCGCCCGGCTTATACTTTCCGAAGCTGGACCTCTACGTTATTTCCACCTCTGGCCTGAGCAGAGGCCACGCCTCCCTTCACAAGTCAATCGAACACCTCATCCCCGAGGATAAACGTCTTTGTTATGCCTTTGTTCTCTATCCCGGCAGTTTCATCCGCGCCTGCCTTGACAAGGTTCTGCGCAAGACCGCCAAGACCGTTGCCAAAGATATCCTCATCTCAATGGAAAATGTCTTCAACCGTAAATGGCACAAAACTGTGCTCGTTGATTCAGACATCGAAAAAGAGCTTATTGCTTTACTCAAAAATAATATACAATAAGTTTGAACACAGTGTTGGCCTTTAGCTTTTACCGGCAGCCAACTGAGCGCAGCTTGATTACAAGGGGGAGAATCTATGAACAGGTGGTATGACAGATACGAGAAACTCGGGGCATTTATTGAAGGCATGAAAGACATGGCGACAGGTCAGAGAGACCAACTGGTGCGGGGTATTATGAGCATCATGCGTAAACGCAGCCCAGACCTCCTTGAGAATTTTGTGCTTGATTTCCCCCTCGATCTCTCAAGACAACGCTGGTACGACCGCGACCCCTACCTATGGCTAACAATTAATGGCCTGCAGCACGCAGAGATTGATCTTTTGGAAACCGTCACAAACTATCTTGAAGAGGAGTACACAAAGCACAAATTATAGGACAAAGAAAGACTAATCGATTTCAACCTTAAAGCGCCTGTTATCAGCCAGCAGGACTATTCCAAGCGGTGTAATCTGTTCAAGCTTGATCTCCCTTTCGAGATTCTGCCCTTCCCGTAGAACTTTTCCGTTCACGCTGACAATACGTTCCGATGGTATACGAGTGTAAACATGAAACGATATATGAATTTCCGGAAGCTTACTTTGAACGGCGTCGGGCAACTGGTAATAGTAAGGGATTCGGGCAAGTGCCTTTTCGTCTGACTCTTTTTCCTTTTCAAGCTTATACTCCTCAACCAGATCATCCTCAGCCACAGCCTCTTCCTCCTCAGGAGTCAGCATGCCGCCAACAACTCGCAGGTCCTGCTCATTCGAGTCAAGGGTTTCAGTTACCCCGTCAAGACCGTCCTCCTCCTGTTGTTCAGCATCCCCTGACGCTTGAGCCAGAGCATCTCTTTCAATAGTTTCAGCTGAATCCCTATCTGCAGCTACTTCCGGCTGGCTAGCGTTTTGCTTCGCCACCACGGCCTCAGCTTTAGAAGAACCACTATCTGCAGGTGGAGCTTGCTCGACGGCCAACTGCACCGGCGCAGAAGCAAGAATAGCATCCAGCTCTGTTTCTTCCACCTCTTCAGATACAGCCTCAGGGTCAAGCGCTTGCTCGCTGTCGACCTCTCCCTCAGGTTGAGACTCAGCCGTTTCGTCAACTCGCCTATTTTCAGTGGCGGTGTGCCCTGCAACAGCTGCTTCCTCTGCTGGCTGATCTCCCATGTTCGTCTGCACTTCATCCTGAGGAACTACTGCGGAGGCTTCATCGTGCCGCACCGAATCACCAACATCACCAACCACACCACTGTCTGCCACAACAGCAACCGGAGCACCCTCCTTAACAGAGGGGAGCAGCCACCAGCCAATCAGACCCGCATTGACGAATAAAGCAAGGGCCGCCCAGTAAGGCCACAGGGATCGTTTCCCTTCAGCAAAAAATGCCCCATGCTCAGAACTAACATCAGGAACACTTCCAAGCTTCCGCTTCTGATCTGCTTTTTTTATGGCCTCAAGAATATATGACATTTCTGCTCATTTTTTTAGGAATGGGACCTCGGCCCCGGATAATGAATTGACCACAATCAACGTCTCTTTTCCGGCAATACCATCAGGAACAAGATTATTCCGACGCTGGAGATTTTTGATTGCACGGATATGTTCCGACCCATAAACTTTGCTGGAAGCTGTATCAATGTACCCTGTCCCTTCAATTTTTGCGAGCTGCCCTGAAAGCCAGGCAACAACCTGACCAGTCTGACCTCCGCGAACAGAACCCCTATAACCAGGCGGCGGTTGCCACAGGATAACAGAACCACCAGCCCAGTGTTTTGAAAGCTCCGAAAAATCAGCTTGCATGGCCTGCCCGTTTATCTCGAGAGTGGCGACATCTCCCTGCACACCAGTAAGTGCTGCAAAAAACGCCTTCCCCTGTTCATTTTTCATGTGCAGTACCGCAGGTCTGTTCAAGGTAAGCAGATTTTCCAGGTCGCTCTGCTTGGCAATACAGCGAAGCCCTTTTTCTTCAGCGAACTGACAGGGCCACTGGCCAGCCATGGGAGGTTCAAAACCCCACAGCCTCAGAAGGGCCGCAAAAGCCGCCTCCTCAGATTTAAGAAGCGCTTTTCCTGTCGGCCAGACGGCTTTCGCCAGGGGCTTCATTTCAGGCTCTTTCACTGAAGCATATTCAATAACTTTCTCAAGCTTGACCTCAGGGGCCCCAACCTCGGGCAGCGCATTGGCCAAGGGGCCGTCGGGCTCCTGGGGTGAAATAGTGCGGATAAGTAACAGAAGAACTGCACAAACCGCAACGGTTACAACGGCAATTAGCCAGCGAGGGATCATGGGCAGAGCCGCTACTTTCCCGCCCAAAACTTCCTGAGCAGCAACAGTCAACAATGACTTGTCAACCCGCCTGACCCCTTTGCTGTAGGCCGCCAACAGGGAACGGTCACAAACCGTATTAATCAGTCGTGGAATTCCTGCCGTGTATCGATAGAGCGCCTTCAGACTTGCCGCTGAAAAACTGTCCTGAGGCATTTTCGCTACCGCAAGGCGGTGCAAAACATACTCAGCACTGTCCTTTTCACTTAAAGGGCCAAGATGACAACGGGCAGATACCCGCTGGGCAAGCTGCCTCAGCTCTGGTTTTTGCAGTTTGACCCCCAACTCCGGCTGCCCTAACAGAATAATCTGCAACAACTTTTTCTGATTGGTTTCCAAATTGGTAAGAAGCCGAATCTGCTCAAGTGTATCAACACTTAAGTTCTGCGCCTCATCAATGATCAAGGCCGCATTCTTTCCATCAGCGTGGATAGAAAGCAAAAACTTATTTAACAGATCAATGAGTTCCTTGATGCTTGATTTTTCCGGGTACGCAATTCCAAACTCCTCGCAGATTGTGGCAAGAAGTTCGAGGCTGGACAATTTAGGCTGCAGAATATAGGCAATTGCGGTTGTATCTGAGGCTAATTCGAGCAGACATCGACAGACAGTCGTTTTGCCGGTACCGACTTCACCCGTCAGGAGAACGAACCCCCCTTCTTCTTCGAGACCATATCGCAGATGCGCCAGCGCCTCCCGATGCCCCTCACTCATAAACAAAAAATGGGGGTCAGGTGCAATGGAAAATGGCTTTTGCTGAATACCGAAAAACTCTTTATACACCTTTCAGATAACCATGGTCGGCAGAGCCGCACGTTTTAATTTAGCAGTAAGTTATTCCACGGCGCCGCGTATCGTCCTTACGCGACTAAAGATCGAAATAACGGAGGGGAAACAGTTTCAGCCCGCAGCCATTCGCAACATTTCAAGGTAGGGGCCAAACAAGTCGTTATAGTCTTGCATTCCTTTTCTAAGAATAATATCTATATGCTCGATTTCGCTGTCATTCACAACAACATTTGCGCTATGAGCCAAGGCCTCAAGATCATAAAGCGTGCTAAACTGTCCACCAACCAGCACATAATAGATAGATCGCCTGATACTCATTGGCATACCTTCCATGTATTTGTGGAACTTGGAGTCAGCAAGATCACCATCAAACTCTGAATGCAAAACAACAGCTGCCACAGGGACAAAACGCATTTGCGTCATGGCATCCTCAGCTGATTCCGGGAATTCCGGTTTATAGCCCAACTCTGAGAAGGCCTTTTCAACAGCATCTTTCCCTAGGCCATCGGGCATAAGGATTAGAACTTTTAAGACATCTTCAACCACTTCCTCCTCAGAATACATTCCACCGACCAGCCAGCTGATATCCGGATAGGCCGGCGGTTCAATACCGACCGCTTTCGCCTCGGCTATAGAGGACGACACAACCTTTTCACCCTGTGTCTGAACTTTTTTATCGTCGGTGGCAAGAGCGCCTGATTTAGTCAGGCGAATGGCCTCTTTACAGTGGGGACAGCCAAGCTTAAGCGTACCGGAATTCAAATTTGCCAAGGCAGCTTTGATTTTATCCTGTTGCGCTTCACTCAACTCTAAAACTTTTTCACAATGCGGACATTGAGATATCATCAGGCGTCCTCCTCTTCTGGAAAGGGAAAAAGGTGTAAGGGAAAACAGCTAACAGCCAATAGCGCCCCCATCACTACCTGAAATTTGCAAATGGATCTTCCTCTCCCTGATCCATTGCAAGTCCCTGAATAGAGGTGGTGGTTTCACCCTTTTCGGCTTTAATATGGTCAAGGCCTCGATTCATAGCACTCTTCCTGGAACAATACCCCATAGCAATCTCTTCGGTAATTAGTCCACCCTTATACAGTTCCAGTATATGCTGATCAAAAGTCTGCATACCCAGGGCATGACCATCTTCAATGATATCGTAAAACGATTTACCCTCAGACTCTCCGTTGAGGATAGCATCCACAACCCGAAGGTTCATACCCATTACCTCAAGCGCCGCAACTCGGCCACCGCCAATTTTGGGCAACAGTCTCTGGCCAACCACCCAGCGCAGGGTGTCAACCAGGCGATAGCGGATCTGAGTCTGCTCTTCCTGCTCAAACATGCCCAGACACCGGTTAACCGCCTGACCGGCATCGACGGTATGAAGGGTACTCATCACCAGATGCCCTGTTTCTGCGGCCGTTAAGCCTATCTCCATGGTCTCTCTATCACGCATCTCACCAACCAGTATAACCTTGGGCGCCTGCCGAAGTGCCGCCCGCAGGCCATTGGAAAACGAATCAAAATCGTTACCGAGTTCCCGCTGGTTAAAGGGGGCCTTAATGTGCGGGTGCTCAAACTCAATAGGATCTTCCAAGGTTACGATATGCACACTGCGATCCTCATTAATCGCCCGAAGCAGGGCCGCAAGGGTGGTCGATTTACCTGAACCGGTCGAACCAGTCACCAAGATAAAACCGTTGAGCTCCTTGGGCATTTTATTAAAAACCGGCGGCAGATTGAGACTGGCAATGGTTGGAATCTCTGTCGGCAGAATTCTGAGTACAGTGGAGAGATTGCCTTTCTGGGAAAAGATATTCACCCTGAACCGGGCCTTATCACCTAAAGAATAGGAAAGGTCGCAGGAGCCATTTTCGGCAAGATCCTGCAGAAGCCTTTTATTGCCGCCGATGATATTCATTGCAAACACTTCTGCCTGAAATGGCGTTAATTTTTTCACCGGGGGAGTAACCGTGACCGGGCTTAAAACTCCTGAGGATTCAATCTGCAGAGCCTTACCAACCGTAATATTTAAATCAGAAACATTACCATAGCTTTCCAGCATCGTAGCAATCCAGTAATCAATTTCAGAATGTTTCATAACTCATTCCACATAATTTTAAGGTTAGAGGTTAAAGGCTAAGGGCTAAGGGCTAAGGGCTAAGGGCTATCAGCTACCAGCTATCAGCTATTTCCCAACAATCATATAAAGCCGTGCCGGCTGTTTCATCACGCCCGCTGCTGCCTGGGCATACTCGCCGCTGCCCCAGAAAAAATCCAGCCGCCCCGATCCCGTTATGGCGGCGCCGGTGTCCTGGTGAACAACAAAGCGGGAGAATGAATCCCAACCCAACACCTCTTGATTAGAGGCAAGCAGAGGTTTCGTACTTTCCATAAAAAACAACCCGCCAATTGGATAGCACGAATTATCCAGCGCAATTGATCTCTCTGGCGTTAACACAGAACCCATGCTGCCAATGGGACCAGACTGATTTTCCAACTCAGCCGTTCGAAAAAAAATATACCTCTCATTATAATGAAGAATACGTTGCCTATCGTCAAGATGTTCCTGCAAATATCTCCTGATTTTCGGTAGAGTTACCTCTGCCAAACTCAACCGCCCTTCATCGACTAAAAGCCTGCCAATGCTTCTGTAAGCCCGGCCATTTGAGCCATCAAACAAGACCTGGAGCACAGTTCCATCTTCAAGTTCAGCCAGTCCTGAGCCCTGGACATGAAGTACAAAGGCGTCGACCGGATCTGCCAGAAAAAGAAGTTCCTGACCTGCCAGCAGTTTCTCGGTCTCAATTTCCCTGCGGCTCCAGTAAGGTACATAGCCGCCATCGCTTAATCTGCCGACAGCGCTTACTGTTTTTCCATCGATCCCTTCATTATACTGCACCAAGTCAGCTGGCCGTTTATAGAGTGGGTAAATATAGGGAGGATTGAAGGTTCGACTCGCCTTAAAATACGGCTGAAAATAGCCAGTCGCCAGCAGTTCCGGCTCTCCCTGGCTGTTTAACACCTCACAAACGGTAAATGAATCCCAAACACTCTGATTGAGACTACCATCATCAGTAAGCCACAACAGCTGCTGAAAGTCGATAAGGGTTGTAAGCTGTTCGGCAACTGTATACTCCTTTCCACAGGCAGAAATCATTTCGGCCTGTGGGCGCAGACGTAACGCATCAATGCTTCTCCCGAGGGCCGTGGCTAATGACGAGTAATCGCCGTCAACAAAGAGCGGCAGCCTTGTAATGGCCGAAGGAGTTAAAACCCTCACCCGGCATCTCTCGTACGGTTTGGTGACAATTTTAGCACAGCCGCCAACAATCAGCAGGCAAAGCAGAGCAGAATAGACGGAAAGGTGTTTATAGTTTTTCAAGTTAGCAGGTCAGTAGGTTAAGAGTTCATTGGCACATGGTTTATCGTGCAGTCCTTTAAAATACCTTAATCTTTATCCAAACGCATGATGAAAATAAAGTTAGGTACCATCATACAAGGTTGGCATCAGGAACGAAACCCTACCAACAAACCAATAAACAAAAAAAGTAGTAATTCTACCTATATTTTTCTTGACCTCATCCCCGTCACATTGTTATTTAAGGTGTTATATAAATGACAAATGAGATTTTTATTGGGAAAAGCAACTACTACGTTGTGGTTGCTTTGCTAAATGTTTTTTTCAAGGAGGGTATATGAACGACGACAAGAAAATTGAAAGTCTATCAACTGAAAAACGAGTTTTTAATCCGCCGACAGAAGGTAGAGACAAAGCGTGTGTTAAAAGCATGGAAGAGTACCAGGCCCATTACAAACGCTCAATGGATGACCCCGAAGGCTATTGGGCTGATCGTGCTGAGGAACTTATCTCCTGGGACAAAAAATGGGACACAGTTCTTGATGCGGATCTCCACAAGCCAGAGGTACACTGGTTTAAGGGCGGAAAACTCAATGTTTCATATAACTGCATTGATCGACACTTAACCAATGGCCGTCGTAATAAAGCCGCTTTAATCTGGCAGGGTGAACCAGAAGAGGATGTCAGAGTCTATACATACCAGATGCTGCACACGGAAGTTTGCCGTTTTGCCAATGTGCTCAAAAAACTTGGTGTCAAACGTGGCGATCGTGTTGCCGTTTACCTGCCGATGATTCCAGAACTTGCCATAACATTATTGGCCTGTACTCGAATTGGCGCCATTCACTCTGTGGTTTTTGCCGGCTTTTCAGCTCCGAGCCTGAAAAGCAGAATCAACGACTGCGAAGCCAAAGTTCTGGTAACTGCCGATGCGGTTATTCGAGCCGGCAAAACCATTTCATTAAAAACTAACGTCGACAAAGCCTTAGAAACCTGCCCTTCAGTCCAAAACACGGTTGTTGTTAAGCGCGGCGGCAATGAGATTAATTTCAAAGAAGGCCATGATCTTTGGTACCACGACCTGATGGCAGGCGCTGACATCACCGACAAATGTGAGCCGGAATCAATGGATTCTGAGGATCCTCTATTCATCCTTTACACCAGTGGTAGCACCGGAACCCCAAAAGGCGTTGTCCATACCACTGGCGGTTACCTGACCTATGCAGCACATACCTGCCAATGGGTATTTGATATGAAGGATGACGATGTCTACTACTGCACAGCCGATATCGGCTGGATTACAGGTCATAGCTACATTCTTTACGGCCCCCTGGCGCTTGGCGCCACTTCATTAATGTTCGAAGGCGTGCCAACCTACCCGGGCCCTGACCGTTTCTGGCATATTGTTGACAAATTCAAGGTCAATATCTTCTATACAGCGCCAACTGCTATCCGTGCCTTGATGCGTTTTGGCTCTGAACCAATCGAAAAACACGATCTTTCCTCGCTTCGCATTCTCGGCTCGGTTGGCGAACCAATTAATCCAGAGGCCTGGATGTGGTATCACGAACATATCGGCGCCAGCAAGCTGCCGATTGTCGACACCTGGTGGCAGACCGAAACAGGCGGCATCATGATTTCAGCCCTGCCCTATGCAACACCTACAAAACCCGGCTCAGCAAGTTTGCCTCTGCCCGGAATTGATGCCGCTATTTACAACGAAGAAGGACAAGAAGCTGCCCCTAACGAAGGCGGACGTCTGGTCATCAGAAAACCTTGGCCTTCGATGCTGCGCACCGTTTACAAAAACCCTGAACGTTACAAGAAAACATACTTTTCACGTTTCCCCGGCATTTACGACCCTGAAGACAGTTCCAGAAAGGATGAGGATGGTTACTTCTGGATCATGGGTCGTTTAGATGATGTTATTAACGTTTCCGGTCACCGGCTTGGCACGGCCGAAATTGAATCTGCCCTTGTTTCACACCCCCAAGTTGCCGAAGCTGCAGTAATCGGTGCCCCACATGCGATTAAAGGCCAGACAATTTATGCCTTCGTTACTGTGAATGCCAACGTGAAACCTTCTGACGAGCTTATGAAAGAGTTACGAGCCCATGTACGTAACGAAATTGGCCCAATTGCGACCCCTGAATTCATTCAGTTTGCAGATGGTCTGCCAAAAACTCGATCGGGAAAGATTATGCGCAGGATCCTCAGAAAAGTTTCTGCCGGCCAACATGAAGAACATGATTTTGGCGACACCTCAACCTTGGCGGACCCAAGCGTTGTTGCCGATTTGGTTAAGGGTAATCTGGCACTTCTCAAGAAGTAATTTGTTTGTGTGTTGATTGGTTTACTGGTTATATCGCTTACCAAAAACGAAACATTTCTCGCCACATAAAAAATCCCCCTAAATCCCCCTTTGCAAAGGGGGAGTAGGGGGATTTTTTCTATTTTTCTCAAAGACGCAACAACCGAGGCGTTATTTTCCTTATGTCTGTGTGCTCGGAGTCTACGCTTACCTCCGTGGCAAAAAACAGCCGTTACCGTTTATCCTTTGTAAAAGGTTCACCGTCCCTGAGTTTCTCCGCAAGTTCCGTAACGGCCATGGCATATCTATTGGAGTTATTCCATTTGGTTATTGCCTGAAAATTGGGGTAGCCCGCCACATAGCGCATACCTCCAGTATCATCAAGCTCAAGGCCGACAATAGTCACCACTTTGTCGTCCGGTGATGGTGGCATACTGATCTGCTGGATGGCTTTCACATCTGCCAAAGCAACCAACCCTTTGCGCCCTTTATCATATGCATTTTGTAGTGCCTCACCTTTCAGCTTTGTGCCAATCTCATAATATACCGGTGCCTTGAACACCCAATGGTACCGGTGCAGATAGTTGGCAATACTTGCTAAAACATCTGGCACCGACTCCCACACATCACGCCTGCCGTCTTTATCAAAATCAACGGCATACTCCCTGAAACTTGAGGGAATAAACTGGGTCTGCCCAAAAGCCCCGCCATACGAACCAGTAATTGCAAGCGGATCAACATTGTTTTCTTTACAGAGCACAAGATAGTGAACTAGTTGCTTTCTATAGAAATCCCGCCTTCTGGGATAGGCATCAAACATGGTATTCAAGGTCTGGAACATACTAAACCAGCCTTTGTGCTGGCCATAACGCGACTCGATCCCCCAGATGGCCACGACAATCTCCCGTTCAACGCCCAGCTCTGCCTCAATCCGGTCAAGTAACTCCTTGTTCTCATTTAACTTAACTTTCCCTTCTGCAACAACAGCATCATTTATAAACAAGGGGTGGTATTTGAAATAGGGCTTGGCCTCGGACTGCTTATCCATCAGTTCCAAAACCCGCTTTTTAATAGACACACCATCAAAGAGCTTTTGCAGTTCATCATTGGTGTAATTATGGCGCAAACGCAGCTCTTTAAAAAGACCCACATAGCGATCAGAAGAGAGATCAATTTTCTGGCCATCCTCAACAAGGTCAGCAGCAAGCGGTGCCTTTTTTTCGGCCAAAGCATTGGCTGGCAAAAGAGATACACAAAAGACCGTCACGACTACAGCTGCTATAAAAAAATAATTATTCCTGCACACACTATTCATGGGCTAAAAGTCTCCGTAAATTTTTCAACAAATTCAGCCAGCCTTGCGGCAGACAAGAAATTAACACCCGCAGCAGCAGCCCGCCCACCACCAGTAGGAAAGGCCCGGCATAACCGGTCAGCACCAGCTTTTCTTTCCAGGGGAGCACGCACACTCACCAAATAGGTTCCATCATCATTATCAACAAGCAGCGCATGAGCCAGCTCTGGCCTCTCACGTGCCTTTTCGTTGCTGAACACACCAGCAACCCTTCTGCTCCACGGCTCTGGCGGAAACATAAACACCCTGCCGGAGGCATTGGCGAGGTATGTTTTCTGCGCCCTGGCATTATGCATGTCACTCTTAAAGCCCAAACGCAACTTCTCCATCACCGAGGAAGAACCAATGAAATCAATGGGCGATTCAAAGGGCCTTATGGCCTCATAAAGGGACTGTGGCGCACAGTGCAGATCACTCACCTGCGCACCGTACCCATTATAGTTGAGCAATTCACCCAGCTCTCGAAGCGCCTTGATATCAGTATCTTTAAGCTTTATAGAACCCGCCGCTTCCAAGGCAGCATCATGCAAGTTATCACCAAAGGCACCAACAACAGCCCAAGGTTTATAGCGGCCGCCAAGCAAGGAATCAATAATTAGGGAGGTACAGGTATCGGCACTTGGATCAATATGCGCCTCAAGCAAACCGCTTTTAGGAATTTCACCTGCAAAATGGTGGTCTGCATAAAAAACTGCGACTCCTTTGTTCAAAATTTGAGCAATCGCATCTTTATTGGAATCCATCGAAACATCAAGAACAGTGAGACTATCTGCGGCAGTAACTGACTCCGAGATATGTGACAGAAGCTTCACATCCCGCTTAACACCAGTAACCAAGGTTGACAGCTTTTTGGGCTCTGCTAAGCGAAGTTGGTGTAAGGCACAGATTCCATCAGCATCACCATTAAAAATATCATAATGCATCGTTAAACCCAAACCCTACTGATCTTTTCGATGTTTATTGAAAGTACTTCCGCCTGAATCCAGATTATATAACGTCTGGTTTATACCCAAAATTTTACCCACATCTTCAAAGGTAACAACCAATTGAAACCGATAATCATCGTCAGGAGTGGTTGTGGCCAAAAACTCCAAAGACCAACAATCCGGATCATAAAATACTGTTAGAGAGGCATCCGAGATCCTATCAGCATATAACGAATGGGCCATGCGACCTGAGACCTGAAGCTGCTTTGTAATATTAAGTTGGGCGCTCATATTCAGCTGATTGACAGCCTGGTAGGTCTCGTAGCGATATTCGATGGCAAAGCTGTCCGCCCTCTCAGTCGTATACTGTGAGGTCACCTGGTAATAGGTAACTCCTCTCCCGTACACACTCCAAGCAGTTTTGTAAACCATGGCAAGGCGTTCTATTGGATCAACAACAGTCTCAAACGAAACATCTGAAAACGGCTCTCGCGACTCCGAACCATAAATATCTTTTCGGGCTTCAAGAATATTGTAAGCCTGAGATATATAAAGGTGACCAAATTTTCTGGTTGCAACATTCCCGTCTGTCAGGATGCCAAGCACATCAAAGTCATTGCTGAGACCGTACCCCACAGAATTGACCGCAGACACCTTCCCAACATAATCCGGCATTCCTTCCTGATACTTTGTCGGTGTATAACTGTAGCTGACACTGGGTCTAATCATATGAGTCAAACGCCTAAACGATGGGCTGTTGAAGAAAAAATCCCTCATGAATATTGTTGAGGTTGAAATGCCGAAATTATACATATTTCTTGAGAAAATATTGTTGTCATAACCAGCTTTCACAGCACTGTTATCGTCGACTTTATAAAATGTTTCCTGCAGGCCTATCGAGGCTGTGGTCTCAAGATATGGCGTCAACCTAATGGGTGCGGAAAGCCTGGGTGTCATGTCAATAATGTGTCCGCCGAGGGCGTTTTCCTGCCAATAATAGGCATAGGTTGACCCCCAGGTCAGATCCGTATCTTCCAGAAATTCACGGACTCCAGTTGAACCAAGCTGTTTTTTAAGCACGGGCAGACGCCCTGCAAAATCAACCTTGGGCAGAGTCCAACGGTGATAGGTGGATGGCATATCCGTAGGATCATTTATCAGCCTCACCTCTCCGTTCAAAGAGATATCTGTCCAAGTCCTGTTTAACTGTGCAGTGTTGGTTCGGACATAGGTTGTTTCTGATTCAAAACCACGGCCAAAGGTTTTATTAAACTGCCGATCGCTCTCCTCAAAACCGATCATACCATCGGAAAATTCCTGCAGATAGTCCCGGTCAGAGACTAAGTCCAAATCAAGCTTGCCCAGCATAAAACCAAAATCGTGATCAATTTTACCACGCAGCCACCAACGATTTTCTTCAGTCCGATAGATCCCATCAGACATGTACTCATCTTCGGCTGTGTCCTTTAAGGAATCTTTAAGGTAGTTCATGGCAAAGGTGGCCTTTGAGTTCTCAGCATGCACATAGCGAAATTCTGTGCCGGTAACCACCCCCCGTTCGCTATAGCCCCCGGCATAAAAAGTCAGGTCACTACTTGGAGAAAGATTGACAAAGAGCGGCACTAACAGTCCTGGCCCATCACGCCCGCCATGTGACCATTCGGGGAGCAGAAGCCCTGTTTTTCTTTTTCTGTTGGTTGAAAAGGCAAAATAGGGGGAGTAGAGAACAGGGACATCCTTTACGCGCAGTGTTGCATTAATAAAGTGGGCAAATCCTTCATAGGTGATGTCGCCGGTTGTCCAGCCAAAACTCCAGGGCGGAGCTTTACCATCCTCAGGATCGCATTTGGTAACCCAGCCATCCTCAAGGTGGTAGGTAAGATCCCCGGTTTTCTGGACGCGTTCACCGGCTAAAAACAGGTTGCGCTGGGGAAAATAGATTGTAGTGTTTTCCAGCGTTCCTATGTTGTCGTCAAGACTAAGATTTGCAAGATCTGCGGTGATATGTTCATCATCAGAATCAAGAATGGCATTACCACGAACCTTAACCACATTAAGAACAGGGTCAAGACGAATCCAGTCACCAGTGATAGTTAATGGCTTTTTAGGACGAACCTCTTCGGTTACGACACCATCTTTTTCAGTCTTAATGGTTATGGTTCCACTATCCTGATTTCTGACCAGCACAACATTGCCTTCAGCAATGATGCTTGAAGGGTCATCAAAACGTGATATTTTATCAGCTGTGATTTCCCACGGCGAATCAGAAGACAGTCCGGCCGCAAATGCTGCTTGGCAGACCAAAAAAAATGCCATCAGAAAAGGCATAGCGCGCAACAACAGAGCTGGCATACTCTTCATCAAGTATTCCCCTGGCACACAGCTATCATCCGAGAGTCAAAGTTGAAGCGCACCCTTACCAGATATTCGATGTTCACTATTCGATGTTCGATGTTCAATGTTCAGCTTTTATTTGAATTAACCCTGTAGTACCGCGCCAGTGCTACCGGATGTTACCATCTTGGCATAGCGAGCGGCATAGCCGGTGGTAATTTTGGGCTCCGGCGGCTGCCACTTTGCCTTGCGACGAACCAGTTCATTTTCCGACACATCAAGGATCATTGAGTATTCACGAATATTAATTTTAATTATATCCCCTTCCTCAATAAGACCAATCGGCCCACCTAAGGCGGCCTCAGGCGAAACATGACCAATGCAGGCACCCTGAGTTCCACCACTGAAACGCCCGTCGGTGATAAGCGCCACTGACTTGCCGAGCCCCATCCCAATTATTGCTGAGGTTGGAGAAAGCATCTCCGGCATGCCGGGCCCCCCTTTGGGTCCGCAATAACGGATAACAATAACATCTCCTGGCTTGATCTGGTTGCCAAGAATTGCCTCCTGGGCCTCTTCCTCGGAGTTGTAGACACGGGCAGGGCCAGAGTGTTCCATCATCTCCTCGCTCACAGCAGATCGCTTAACAACAGCGCCATCGGGGGCAAGATTTCCGTATAAAATCGCTATCCCGCCAACAGTATGGTACGGGTCGGCAACGGTTTTAATTACCACACGATTACGCACCTGAACTTTTTCAAGATTTTCACCCAGAGTTTTGCCGGTTACCGTCATTACATCAAGATGCAGACCCGCTTTGGTCTTGCAAAGCTCACTCATAACGGCCGGGACACCACCGGCTTCGTCTAAATCCTGCAGACTATGCGGCCCGCCTGGAATCAAACTACAGACATGGGGTACGCGTTTACTCACCTCATTAAACGATGCAAGGGGCAAATCAACTCCAGCCTCTTTGGCAATGGCCGGCACATGCAGTACTGTATTGGTGGAACAGCCCAAGGCCATATCTACCGACATAGCATTTTCAAACGCTTCTCGGGTTGCAATATCCCGGGGACAGATATTTTTTTCCAACAAGTTCATAATTGACATCCCCGCCTGCTTGGCAAGACGAATACGCGCCGAATAAACCGCAGGGATTGTTCCGTTTCCGGGCAAACCAAGCCCAATGGCCTCAGCAAGACAGTTCATTGAGTTGGCTGTGAACATTCCAGCGCAAGATCCACAACCAGGACAGGCTTTATCTTCAAGTTCATGCAGATCTTCTTCGGTCATTGTCTTGGCTTTTACTTTACCAACTCCTTCAAAGACGCTTACCAGATGCACATCCTTGCCTTGAAAGCGGCCGGTCAACATGGGCCCGCCACTTACCATTAAAGCCGGAATGTTTACCCGCAGCATCGCCATAAGCATACCGGGGGTAACCTTGTCACAGTTAGGAATTAAGACCAAGGCATCAAAGGGATGGGCCATAGCCATAATTTCAACCGAGTCTGCAATAATTTCCCGGCTGGCAAGTGAATATTTCATGCCTTTATGGTTCATGGCAATGCCGTCACAAACACCAATGGTACCAAAACTTATCGGCGTGCCACCCGCCATTCTGATACCTGTCTTGACAGCCTCTAAAATCTTATCAAGGTGAACATGGCCAGGAATTATCTCGTTATGGGCATGCCCAACACCAATAAGGGGCCGATTCAACTCCTCATCACAATAGCCCATAGCCTTCATCAAAGAGCGGTGTGGCGCCCGTTCAATGCCTTTCGTTATCGCGTCACTTCTCATTCGTTCACCTGTTACCAGTAGTAATCAAATCGAGGCCACAGTTACATCTTATGGACCTCAAAAACTGTTTTTAAACAGAGGGTATTAATTTCCTGTCAAATCTACGCGTAGAGGCCTATCGTGTCAAGGCAAAACTCTTCATTCGCCATCCTCACACCCCCCTCACATTACAAACCCACTACTTTCGCAACATCTCTCGTTTATTCAGACTCTAAATCCCCACCCGAAAATTGTATTGTCTCCATGACTGTTTGTCTATGAATGTTTCCGTGTGATTTCGGTGCGTTTCCGTGGCCACAAAAATTTAAAACGTGAAGAGCTCACACGCCTCTTCTTCCTTGTATATGAGGTGATGCTGAGCAGTTACAATAAAGCTATGTTTTATCCTTGAAAAACAGTATATAATAAGCCTGTTTACTCGAATTGCCAAAATACTAGTAGTCTCGCTTCTAACAGAAATGATGAGTAATGTTCCAACACTGGCGCTTACCCTTCCTGAGACCTATAATAAAAATTCAAATATTGAACCCATTATGACCAAAGACGACAAAACAAACACACCCGCACCAGA
>JADGBM010000006.1 GCA_015231515.1 Desulfobulbaceae bacterium | reverse complement strand
GTTTTCATTTCTGGTGCAAACACAGATATTTTATACTCTTCGATCAGTATCTTAAATTCATCAATCATGGCTGAAACAACAGTTTTTCTGGCTGGCACATGAATGCTATCGAGAATTTTCAAAAGGGCCGCCAACTCCTCAGAAAAACGTACAATCAATGATGCTTTTTTAGTGTGATTTACTGGTGAAACGTAGGCCCGTTCAGCAATAATTTTCAGGGCCTCCAGATAACGACAGGCCTGTTCAGCCTCAGGCATCGAATACCGTTGTAAAAAATCATGCGGCAAGATTCGTTCAAGTTCTACAAAAAAATCAGCAAACTGCCGCGCTGCCACAATATTTGATTGGGACAAGGCGGCATACTTGGACAAAATATCATAGACCTTTCGACGTACAGCAAGAATCTCTCGCACTTTCTTAAAGACAAAGGCAGCAGTACTAAAAAAACCATCCTCTCGTAGCTTTATTACTTTTTGATTAAATTCATTCTGGTCTCGGTCAAGCCTTTGATCGTCACAAAACAGTTCCAGCAAGATGAAATCCAGCATCTGCCGATTTACATCTTTAAAACCACCAAGCCAGTTGACCAGAGCCCAATCATCTTGCTGAAATTTCAACTCCTTTTCACACAACTTGACCTGTTTGGCCAATGCTGTTTTATAAAGAACCAAAAGGCCCAAGCGATGACTTTTAATCTGTTCTTCTGCCTGCAAAAACAGTTTAACACCAACCCGTCCATCACCCCTGTCAACTAGGCCAGGAAAGAGATAGCCGCTAAGCCCGTTTGAGCTATCGACTGGAATACGTTTAATGGCCCAATCATCAAAGAGATCAATCACCTCCTTTTCCCAGTTAACTTTAAGTGTGGTAAGGCTTGGAGTGCCGGAGGGTTCATAATTACATTTAAACAAATCGTTAAAATTTCTGGTATGTTCCAGAACCTTAGCCTTGTCATTTACTAAACAAAAACGCATTTTCAGATGGTTGGGAAGCAAATCGGGCTGCCACATCTGCCTTTCGATCGTCACTTGATAGTTTTTTGCTATAAGCGCAGACAGTTGCCCTTGGAGTGAACCTTTACCAAACTCAAGCTGCGAGATAAGAAACTCGGTTGTTTTGTTGACCGGAACAAGATGTTTACGTACCGATTTTGGTAAGGATTTTAACAGTGCCAGAACTCGTTCAGAAAGCAGACCGGGAACCAGCCACTCAAAGGGCAAAGGATTTATATGCAGCAGCGTTGAGGATGGGATTAAAACAGTGACCCCATCTTCAATGGATCCCGGTTCAAATTTATAGGAAAGTTGAAACTCAAATTTTTCACAGGTAAGTGTTGTTGGGAATTTATCATCGTGGCGCAGATCGTAGTCATCGGTACAGACGTCACTTTCCGACATAATCAGCGATGAGCTGATAACCGGTAACGCCTTTATCAGACTCGCCATACTGACAATATGATGCGGTATTCGGGAGTCATAAAAGGTAAATATAGTATACTCATCAATAACGTGCCGAGTTCGCACCTTGTCCTCAATATCCTGAAGCCTTTGAATTGTCGCCCTGTTTTTATCCAAGAAATCAATCCGTTGAGTGGTTTGGCCTTCAACAAGGGCTGACTGGATAAAAATTTCCCGGCATACATTTCGGTCAATTGCACTATATGAAACTTTTCTGCTTTCATTAATGACCAGACCAAACAGGGTCGTTTTTTCATAAGCAACCACCTGCCCTTTTCGTTTTTCCCAGTGAGGGTCCGAGTACGAACGTTTACAAAGATTTCCGGCAATTTTTTCTAGCCATTTAGGATCAATTGCCCCTATTGTTCGCGCGTACAAGCGGTTGGTTTCAACAAGTTCAGCGGCCAGCAACCACTGCGGCGGATTAGCAAACTGCCCCGAGCCAGGAAAAATCATCACTTCCTTGCCGTAAGCGGCTGTATAAAGTTTTTTTTCCTTTTTAAAGGCAATATTACGGATCAGACCTGACAATAATGACTGATGAATAGAATCATGATTTTCCGGTGTTGAAAGAATTGAAAACTGAGTTTTATGTTCAAGCCCTCGACAAATCTGCTCATAAATATCCATCCATTCACGCATTCGCTGATAGACAAGAAAGTTCTGCAGACAGTATTTGCGAAGCATGGACTGGCTTTTCACCTTACCGGCAACATGATGAAACGCTCTCCAGATATTGAGGTAAGTAATAAAATCTGAGCCGGGGTCTGTAAACTGTTTATGGGCCGAGTCCGCTTTCTGCTCTTCCCCAAGTGGCCTGATTCGTGGGTCCTGCAGACTTAATACGGCAACGATTATGATTATCTGATTAAGGACATTTCGTTCTTTCGCCTCCAGAACAATTCGTGCCAGGCAGGGGTCTAAAGGAAGCCGAGCCATGATTTTACCATGCTTGGTCAGCTGAATATTTTTACTATTGTCATAGATTGCGCCCAATTCATGCAGCACCGTTATTCCATCCTTAATCGAACGGCTTTTAGGAGGATCTATGAATGGAAACTTCGATGGGTGCCCCAAGCGCAGATTTGTCATTCGTAATATCACTTCAGCCAGGTTTGAACGCATTATTTCCGGCAGCGTGTATTTGGGCCTGTTCAGATAATTCTCTTCACTATAGAGCCGTATGCAGACACCTGGCCCAATCCTGCCGCATCGTCCTTTTCTTTGATCAGCACTTGAAGATGATATTGGCTGTACAGGAAGCTTGGTCGCTCTCATCTTAGGACTATAAGATGCAATACGAGCCAATCCGGTGTCGATAACAAAACGTATGCCGGGAACAGTGATCGATGTCTCCGCAACATTGGTGGCAATGATTATCTTACGTTTTTTGCTTTGGTTAAAAATAGCGGCCTGGGCCTTAACAGACATTCTTCCAAAAAGAGGAAGCGCCTCAAAATCCGGCTGATTGTGGGTGCCGGGTAAAAACGAAGAACGTGATCCTGAATTTATAGTCTCAACGATCTCATTGATATCGCGCTCGGTCGGCATAAAAACAAGAATATCGCCAGAGCGGCTGGAAACCAGAACATCTCTTATGGCGCTTATCGTTTCGTCAACTATAGATATCTCGGTCTTACCATCACATTCAGGAGGAGCATACCGAACTTCAATGGGGAAGGTTTTTCCTGGAATGGAGGCAACCTTGGCGTTCGAAAAAAATCGAGAAAACTTCTCAGTATCGAGGGTCGCGGAGGAGATAATCAGTTTTAACTCCGGACGTTTTTTAATAAGTTTTTTTAATAAGCCCAGCAAAAAATCAATATTGAGGCTTCGTTCATGGGCTTCATCGACAATAATTACATCATAGGAACGAAGATACGGATCAGCAGCAGCTTCTGCGAGCAACAGACCATCAGTTAGAAATTTAATTTTTGTGCTTCTCTTTGTCTTGTCTACAAAACGAACTCGATACCCGACAAGTTCCTGGCCCTCCTCGCCAAGCTCTTCAGATACACGCTTGGCAACAGAGGATGCAGCAATTCTTCTGGGCTGGGTGCAGGCAATAACCTTTTTAGGCCCAACACAATCAGCAACCAGGCACAGCTTTGGTAACTGCGTTGTTTTCCCGGAGCCTGTCTCGCCAGCAACAATTAAAACCTGGTGATTTTTAATCAACTCAATTAATTCATCTTTAACGGAACAGATTGGCAGATTTTCTGGAAAGTAAAATTTGTTGACCACAACTATTTAATTTTTGTAATATTATTTAATATTATTGGATAGTTTGCCGAGTTACATGTAATGACGCAAGTTATACCAGCTTTTATTTTTTTTAAATAGGCCATGTTAAATTTATGAAAACCAACAAAGCGCCAAGTAACAGCTCACCACGATCTGTCAACCCTGCGCCAACAAAACAAAATATCAAGCCGGAGAGTAAAACCATGCCAAATGATATGGAAAATGTCGATACTGCGATTGAAGCATCAAAAAAGGCTGTAGTATCACGAGAAAAAGAGATTGGAGAGTCAGCCGAAATACCTAAAGGCCCCGTTGGACTTGACATTGGAACAAGTCATATTGTCATGGCTCAGAACAAGGGCCGACAAATTCACACGGTTAAGCAGCTAAACGCCTTTTTCACAATTCCCTATTCAAAATTTACCAAGAAAATTCTGGTTGAGAACGATGTTTCGTTCTATGAAAAAGATGACCAATTTTACATCCTTGGCTTTTCAGCTGAAAACTTCGCTAAAATGTTTAATGCCAACACCCGAAGGACCATGGAAAAAGGGTTACTGAGTGCCAAAGAAGATGAGGGCATTACCGTTTTACAATCAATTATAAATACCCTTATAGAAAAAAATCCTTCTAAAGGAGAGATAATATGCTTCAGTGTACCGGGTGACCCTATCGACAGCCCCAACTCGGTCGTTTACCATGAATCAATTATAAAGATGTATTTGACCAGTCTCGGCTATAAGCCCACTTCTATCAATGAAGGCCTGGCAACTGTAATGTCCGAACTTGCTAACGACAATTTCACTGGGATTGGCATTAGTTTAGGTGGCGGTATGTGCAATATCTGTCTTGCCTACCTCTCGGTGCCGGTTATCACCTATAGTATTCAAAAAGGTGGTGATTTCATCGATACCATGGTCGGCATGTCTGTCGGTGAAAAGGCTACTACCATTAAATCAATTAAAGAGAAATCATTTAGTTTGAACAAACCGCCAAAAGGTCGTGTGGAGACTGCCTTAGAGATCTACTACATCGAACTGGTAAGCAGTCTCTTACACAGCCTTAAAGATGTGTTACTCAAAACTGATAAAATTCCTAAGATTAACACATCAATTCCGATTTCCTTAAGCGGCGGAACTGTTTTGCCCGTTGGTTTCAAAGAGTTGTTTGAAAAAACTTTAAACGAAGTTGATCTTCCGATCAATATTTCTGAAGTACGAATAGCCAAAGACCCTCTCAATACTACCGCTAAAGGTGCCATGGTTATGGCCTTATCAGAAGAAATCTAGCTTAAATATTTTCTTTTTTTATCAGGAGGGGGATGTCTCGCATGGGGCATTCCCCTTTTTTCGTCTCTCAAGAATTCTTTCATACGGAGTTTACGCCATGCTGTTAAAGGGTGCTTATTAAAATGACACATCATGAGCGATAGTCAAAACCCACCAGAAGAAGGTACAGCCAAACCGCTTACGGCATCGATCAATGATGGGATATATCATGCCATTATGCTCGGTGCTGGCGAATCCTACCTCGGCGCTTTTGGTATTTTCCTGCGAGCAACAACACTTCAGATCGGGCTACTTGCGGCACTGCCTCTCCTATGTGAAGCAATATCGCAGTGGATAAGCGCCCTTTCACTTGATCGTTTTCAAAGCCGCAAAAACATTATTTTTTTCTGGTCACTCTTCCAGGGCGCAATCTGGCTACCAGTGGCACTGCTTCCTTTTCTTTTTGGGCCGGGCAATTTTGGCACAATTTCACTTATCTGCCTGGTAACCATCAATCATATAGCAACCGGTTTCATATATCCTGTCTGGAGCAGCCTCATGGGCGACCTGGTTCCTATTAAAATTCGAGGTAGATTTTTCGGCAACCGCAACCGACTAACTGGGATGAGCAGTTTTATCAGTCTACTGCTGGCCGGCAGCATCCTCCATTTCTTCAAAAATGCCGAGCAAGCCGCCCTTGGTTTTCTTGTCATTTTTATTATTGCCATGTTGGCTCGTTTTTGTTCGGCATTTTGGATACATCGTTATGATGACCCACCATATCGCGTTCAACCTGAGGATGTTTTTTCGTTTTGGCAGTTTTTGCGACGCGCACCAAAGTCAAACTATGCCAAATTTTCTTTTTTCTTCGCTATAACAAATTTCAGCGTCTCTTTCTCATCACCATATTTTGCACTGTACATGCTCAGAGACCTTAATTTCAGTTACTTCGAGTTTACTGCCATTTCAGGCCTTGCTACTCTTTTTCAATTTTTGACTTTCCGTTATTGGGGCGAAATCAGTGACCGTTTTGGTAACAAAAAGATTCTCACTCTCTGTGGTTTTGGAATCGCAATTGTTCCGATCTGTTGGGTTTTTTCAGAAAACATCATCTACATCTGCAGCATACAGATTTTCGCTGGTGCTGTGTGGGCAGGTTTTAATCTGGCTGCCGCCAACTTCATATACGATGCCTGCTCTCCCCCCAAAAGAGCACGCTGTGTTGCCTACCGAGGAGTTATCAATGGTTTCTTTGTGCTGGCTGGTTCCATGTCAGGTGGTGTGGTCGCCAAACTTCTACCCCCTGACTTTTCTATCGGACCCTTTCACTTCAGCCATGCGCTGTTGTTTGTATTTCTTGTTTCAGGCCTTCTTCGACTAATGACCGCTACTTTTTTCCTGAAAATTTTCCATGAAGTCAGAGAAGTAGAGCCCATTAGGAGTCGAGAACTCATCTTTCGTGTCAGTCATATTAAACCAATTGCTGGTGCAACTTTTAATTTGATGACATATTTTTTCCGCGACCAGAAACAGCATACCGAAAAAGACAAGAAGCTAATAGAGTAAGCCAAGAAAGGTGGGTGCTATTTACCCCCTTACTCCTCACTGCACCAGAAACCCATAAACAAATTATCTGATTAGCGCTAATCTTCCGCAAGCCGTCACCCCGGCATGCTTTAAGCCGGGGTCCAGTGAAGAGAATAGAATGGATCGGAGTCGGAGTTTATGCCCCTGTCTTTAAGGGTGCTACCTCCAGCTGACAACATACCGGAATGAACGTGTAACTTATGTGTTAACTTGAAAATTATCATAAAAAGTACATGGGGTGAGAGTATGACCTATCAAACTCTCCAACAATAAGAAGAACAATGCTGAAACATGACAATATAAGGGGTAACCAGCGTAATATTTGATCCATTTTTCCATCGCTTGATTAACAAATTATTTCCTGATTAGCACCACAACTTGTCTCGTATAAAGACATTATAATGTAAACTTACCTTTACGAAAAAATGTCGGCACATCAATGTACTCATCATATGACAATTCAATATTCTTATATACTTTTTGACGCTCTCTGATTGTAATTCCGAACACCTCCATGTTGGTATCTTCAATCACTGATTGCACTTCTTCATTGCTCGCAAGTTCTATCGATACACCAGCATCAATAAAACCATTGATATAATCGTCGCGACCCTCGGGTGTAGATCCTTTTTCTCGCAATTGAAGATAGGTGTCTTCCATAATTTCTTTAAGGTGCTGTAAATATTTCAACTTTAGATTTGGCATACTAGCCCTTTTAAGAGGTTTATTTATTACCTGATAATCAAACACAGACATGGTTAGAGCCCGTGGTTCTGACCATTGACAGCAAGCTCTCTGTCATCATTTTATTCTAAAAACACCTAGTCTTTCTGGATAAGCCTGGGCAAACGGCACATTCGTCAACTCACAACCTGTTTTCCGGTTAAAACCTCTACGAAGAAGGCAATAATTTTGAAATCATCAGCTTCATCTATCGGAATAATAATTTGTTGATAGTCGGAGTTTGCCGGTTGCAAAGTAATGTTTTCATGTTGCCAGCCAGTGTGCTGGTCTTCTCTTTTACTCGAATGGTAAGTCTTAACCGTGAAACTAGCGCCAGTATCCTGGTCGGAAATATCTGCTTTCTGGGCCAGCACAATACGTCCATTTCTCGTACCTCCGACTTCAAAAGTAAATAGGCAATATGCACCATCCGGAATAACTGGTTCCATAGATTTCCCATGCACTTGGGCAACAAACATTGGTGTTGAAAGTGCTCGTCTGGTAGTGAGACCTTCCACACTAAAC
Source organism: Desulfobulbaceae bacterium (assembly GCA_015231515.1). Classification (NCBI taxonomy): domain Bacteria; kingdom Pseudomonadati; phylum Thermodesulfobacteriota; class Desulfobulbia; order Desulfobulbales; family Desulfobulbaceae; species Desulfobulbaceae bacterium. Next base: position 53,694 of record JADGBM010000006.1, on the reverse strand, counting down.
CATGATTCCGGCTCATCTGGAACAGATAAATCACCAAACTCACCAGCCGCAATACTGAGCGGATAAAAAGGAAGTACAGTGGAATACTTTTGTTCTTCAGTTGGCTGGTCGACAAACAATGCCAGGGGTTTTTCTTGCTGGGGTTCAGGTAAAAGAAAGGCATAATCAGACACCGATAGTGATACTTGTAATTTATCAAAATAATTACGCAGATCTTGCACCATCTGCTCAATAATTTTCTGATGATGACCAGGTGTAAGATTGTTAATAAGCACAGGATCCATGGCCAGATAATTCAAATCCTTACAATGATAAAAGAAGCGTTTTCTCTCAAACTTCTCAAAAGGATTTTCAAGAAGACTACGTTTAAGTAAGGTCAAATCATCTACATATTCCAAGCGGTTGTAGGGGCATGATTCCCGCTCATTTTTACTGTTACTGGCAAGAAGGTTCTGATAAAATTGTTGATAGAGTTCAAGCAAGTCTGGCAGGAATGCCTCATAGCGTTCATTGCGTATTTTAAAAAAACTAAGCAGGAATATTATCTTATATGAAAATGTGTAATCCCGACTTTCAAGAAACTCAAGAAAATCTGTTACCCTTGTTTCGGCATTGTGTTCCCGCAATCCCTCTTGTTTGCGTATCTTTGGTACCTGTATGGGGTCAAAAAAATGAAGGTTCCTCCGCCCGAAGGGGTATTGCACATCGGAAAAAATTCTTCTTTTGCGGAGCCACTGCCGAACTGTCCCAGTGGAAACGAAGAGTTCTCTCGCCAACTGCTCTTCATTCAGAAAAGAACCATACATCTCCTCGAAACTGAAAATATCAACTGGCTCAATCCGCCGCTCACCCTCATAAAGGCCATCAAGAATGGTAATCTCTTCGGTGCGGCTTTGCGACCCTGGTTCAATCAAGTTCGTGAATGGCTGATAATTGGGAACTTTTAGCAGTGAATGCAAAGACATAGGGTGAAGTTTGGCCCCATAATTATCAACAACATCGATAACATAAAGAGCCTCCTTGTCTTTATAATTACGAAGACCACGTCCAAGTTGCTGCGAATAAAGCACTTTCGAAAAAGTTGGCCGTGCCATGACCAGAATAGAAGTTTGCGGTGCATCCCATCCTTCGGTAAGGAGGTCGCAAGCGCAGAGAAAACGGATCAAACCTTCATCATAGGCTTTTTGCGCCTTGGCCGCATTTTTTCTATCTCTGCCATCAACAGCACCGGCTGTTATACCTTGATTTCTTAAAAGATCCGCCATCCTTCTAGCGTGTTTTATATCAACGCAAAAAATAACTCCCTGCTTGCACGAAAATTCACCACCAAAATATCGGGTCAAGAGATCGGCAATAAGTTGGTCCCGCGAAGGAACCAGTAGGGTTCTTTGCAAATCATTTTTAACAAATTCACGACCATTGAATCGAACTTCAGAGAGATCAATATTGGACTTGGCTCTATAACATCGAACAGGAGGCACAAGTTGTTGGCAGATAGCTTCCTCTAGTGAAAGTTGAGGTTCATACTCACCGAATATCTCTTCAAGACTTTGCTGATCAAAACGCTCTGGAGTTGCAGTGACACCAAGAAGATGGGTAGGGCTGAAATGTGCAAGGATACTTCGCAGGCCTTGGGCCGCTGCATGATGAGCTTCATCAACGACAATATAGTCAAAGCGGTCTGCCGCAATTTTATAGTAATGACGATGAAGATAGGCTGTTGTTTGCACGAAAAAGTCGGCCGTATTTTCATCTAGAAGATTAATGGAGATGCTATTTTGGAAATGATAAGGTAGTCGGAGTTTGAACCTGGCAAGAGTCTGCTTCCGTAATTCCCTGGTAGGAACAATGACCAGTGCTTTCAAATCGGGAGCAATTTTTTTTAATCGAACCAAATCTTCAATAAATATTTCTGTTTTTCCTGTTCCTGTCGGCAGAACAAGTAAAAATGTATTCCGTCCTTCTTCTCTGGCATCACTCAATTGTTCCAGCGCTTGTTGCTGATGATCTTTTAAAGAAAAAGCTTGTGTAGAGTGACTTAAAGTCTGTACAGAGCGACTTAGTTTAAAAATTGACTTATCGAGGAAAGGCCCGGAATGCCCCATGAATCTTGAAAGCTCTAGGATAAATCGTTCGCGATCCCGCATACCGTGTAAAGACCAGCGAAAAACTTTGAAGCCATCAGCAACCAGAGAATTTTGTTTAAATAGCTGAGATCGGTACCGCTGTGGACCAATTACTGCCGGGTGATGAAAACTTTCGCCATTAAGCTCAATAGCAAATTTTGCTGACAGAGCAAACAGGGCATAGTCGACATAGCGGATAACACCTTTAAAATCGACATAAGAAAATTCACGGTGTAAAGCCATTCGATCCCGATCACCAAAGGCATCCAAAAAACAATCTTCAAAGGTAGCTTCTGGTAGCGTCGGATCGGGTTCCTGCTCTGTCCGGTTGCCACCAAAGCGTCTAATTAGTTCTGGATCACTCTCGCCCTCAAGAAACATAGTGATCTCTCGTTGAAGGTCAGTAACTGGGCTGTCCTGATCATAGAGAAATCGAAAGACCTGGCCATGAGTAGTCATCAACTCATTCTGTCGGCTGGTATAAGCTACATAAGGATAGTCGGAAAGTTCACAGATAACAGTGTCAAGAACAAGGCAGATGTCATCATCTTTCATGTGAAAAGTGCAGCCTGAATTCTCCTGATTAATTTGCTCAAAACCAAGATCAAAAAGCCAATAATGCAGATCATCCAGGCAACAATGCGATTCACGGCCCATTATTCAGCCTCAACACGTACCCAAGCCAAATATCATTTGATCGTAATTTTGAAACCTGCTTGGAAAAATCTAGGACTTGAATGTTGTGTGCCGCAAAAATTTTCTCAATTTCCTTTCTCGACCATAAAGTAAAAACACGACCGTCATCTGCACAGGAAAAGCCACGGCCTTCTTTCAGAGTGATGAGCAGCAAGCCATCTGGGGCAAGGGCCAGACAGGTTGACTTAAGTATGAGGGGGAGAGTCTCTTTGGGAAGGTGTACCAAGGAACCCACAAAAACAAGGGCGGAAAATCGAAGAGCAGAAAAATCATAGTGGCAAAAATCACCTTCTATTACGGGACAGTTGGCATGTTCGCGTGCCAGGCTAGCAAGTTTTGGGGCCAGTTCAAAACCGGTTGGAGTATAACCACGACTGGCAAGCCACAGAAGATCACGGCCAGAGCCACAACCAACATCAAGTATTGTTGCCGGTGGCCGCAGCCGGTCGGCAAGAGGTTGCAGGAAAGCGGAAGGATCAATACCAACAGTTGAATCAAAGTACTGCCGGTAGTTTTCGTCATAAAAGTTACTCAAAGGTGAAGCCTTATAATGGATAGTTTAGTTCTGGCGTCACGTCAACACGTCAACAGTACAGGTGGGTTTGTAGGCACTGTGCTTATTGATAAGCTATAATAATTCCCTGGAGTATCCTTTGAAAACCTCTGCGGAATGCCATTTGGTAAATTCACTCTTTGGATAAAAAGTTTGACGTTGGGGAAAGTATATTTTTCTGCCATGATAATCCAAAAGCCATTCTTTAAATCCTTGCGCGCCATTAGCCTTGTCGGAAACCAGAATTTCTAAGTTTTCAGACAAGGAAAATGCCCCTCGATCGAATAATTTATGGTGCAGTGCGCATAATGCCAAGCCATTAATTTCTTCGTCAGGCCCACCAGCTTGGTGCCATTTGATATGTGCTGCCTCCAGTGCAATTGGCGTGTGGCCCAATCTGACATCAAAACCGCAGACAGAACAGCGGTATTCATACGCTTGTAAAATTTTGCTCCGGAAATCATAACCTCTTTTCAACTTAACCTGAACATTCAGAGATAGGTCAATGCCAATACTTTGCAATATATCTTCATGAATGGTTGCGGGGAAATGGGCATTCAATATATTTTGGACTATTTGGGGGAATAACTTGGGATTACGGGTTAGCTCTTTTCTGATTTCCTCGGAAAGTGAACCGGTAATATCTCCCTTGATCAGATCACCTTTCCGTGCATCACCACTACTTGTGAGCACAATTTTATCCGCGCCATGTACTTCCCATATCCCATCTTTCTGGAGCCGCCAAAATGGATATTCCGGGTGGTAGTTGACACGGTTTGGACCAAATTCTTCAAGCAACTCCCTAAGTTTTTTATCAACCTCCAGGTACGGTATAGACCGGTGAGGGGTTCGAAGAAACTCACCGAGTGCAAATAATATCAATAAAGGTTTATGGGGTGCTCTCTCCCCATTTCTTTCCCAAATCGCTAATGTGTTAAACTTATCAATCAACAGTCAAATCTCAGATGATTAGAACTCATATGTGGGGGCTCACAACGCGCAAATTAAACACGCTTGGTCCTCAGGGTCATCATCTAACCCATCTTCAATTAGTTTTTGTTGCCAACTTCGATTGTCCTTCAACTGCCTTTTCTTGTCAGCCAATTCAAAAATCTTATCTTTCCTTTCCAATAAATCTTTGAGACACATCCCTTCAACCCAGGTGTACCCTTCTTTAGTTACCGGGTCATATTTTTCAAAAGCCATTGCCTTTTCAAAAAGGTCAGGATGGTGCTTATAAAGGCCAAGCCACTCTTCCTGTCGTTGAAAAAAACAAAAATAACAACCGGAGCGGCTGCGCCATTTGTAATACTCAGGAATTCCAATTGATTCTTCGAGAATCTGGAAAATATCCTTTCTGGTGAGTCCATCTTGAATGAAAGGGAAAACTGGTTTTATATTTGGTTTTGTGCTGATATATCCTTCCCGGTACTCATCAGCTCGTATACCGATGTAACTCACAACTTCATCAGTACCGACAAATTTCTCAAATGGCTCCAATTTCATCTTTACCGTACACCAGCGCTGGCGGGGTGAAGGCAAGAGATTGCCAAGCATGAAAAGATGATGTTCAAAAGGTGCATCGTTACCAATACGAGTTATTTTTTTACCGAGATACATCTCCAGTTTATCGATAAACTCATACGTTTCGGGCAACTCACAGCCGGTATCAGAACAGTAGTATTCCATTTCCGGGATATTGCCTTGTTGTTTGAGGTAAATCGCTAGGGCAGCACTGTCTTTGCCGCCTGAGATGCCAAGCACATGCCGGACTTTTTTTGATTTACACATTTACATTGCCACCATCGCCACACTCTGCCAAGCAATCTCCAATCAGGCTGGCTAACAGGTAAAGCCGAGTGTCTTCATCATCGAATGATCCAGATTGTGGCCTCGTCTTCAAAGCAAGGGTCCCAGCCATTTTCTTTGGAAAAGATTGCTTTGCCGAGTGGGAGAGTTTTTTTCTCGTCCGGGGTAATCACAATAAGTCGAGCAGCTCGGAGCCAATGCCGGATGGCGTTAACCATGTTTTTTATTTTATATACGGCATTTGGCTAAAGTTGACAATCAATATAGGTGCCTCACCCTCAAAGTAATACTGTCATTTCACTAATTAATTTCGCCCTACAAGGTCAATTTTGTTGTCTGACTCCTGCCTTATAGCTTCAGAACGTTAAACCTATTAGCACACGCCTTTGCGAGTTACTAAATTCAAGAGTAATTCATTACCTAGGACAAATATTGTCATAGATATGTTTTTTTTTGGATTAAATTAATTCCTGTATCAAATCATTGCCATTCCACAGGATGACAGCAACGGTTCTCCAGAAAAAACCAAGAAACCCGGCCTTCAACCGGAAGGAGGAAGAACCGGCGTGATTGAAGAATCGAAAAAACCAGGCGATACTCGATACCCCTTTATCGCTTTGAGAATGGGGCATAAAAAACAATTTTTTTATTTATCTACAGCCAGCATTAGACGCAGAGCTTATTGAAATGGCAATCCCTGATAAGCCAAGAAGCAAATTGCAGAAATACCGGTTGACCAAACAAGGACAGAAAGTGTCGAAGCCTAACAATTTGGATTGATATGAGTGCCAACCTCCTGATTTCTTTTTACTCAACTTTCCGTGTTGGCTATTTGTGCATAATAACAATTCCTTATGCGACACCTACCTCTTGATTCCTCCCTTACATGCATATTCTAAAACTTATCTTTCAAGACCTCTGCCCCCAGAGGCACCGGCCCCAACTCCCGTTCCCCGCAAAATCTGTTTGACTTTGCAGTGCCTTTTGGTCTATTCTTTTGTACAGACAGCGGAGATGGCAGCTTGGTCAAATGATGGCTCCTCATCTCTGTTTGCGAAGCAGAGCACACAGACAAACACGGAGCCCGACATGAACATCCAACAACAATTATGCCATGAGATCGAAGCATTACCTCTTGATGCGCAAAAAAAAATATTGAAAATGGTGCATTTTCTGAAAACTGAAATCTTTACGCCAGTCAAAACTAAATCGAAAAAAAAACAGGCAGCCACCCTTGCTGATCTTGATTCGCTGGCACTAGACACCGGCATTACCGACCTCGCCTCGCAGCATGACCATTACCTGTATGGGATACCGAAGCAATGACAAGCGCTACCTTTGTCGATACAGTTGCCTGGCTTGCGCTTGTCAACAAATCTGACAATTTACATAAAGCCGCCTGCGCTGTACGCGATCAACTACTCCAACAAAAAACCAAATTGATTACCACAAATTTTGTCGCTGTCGAAATCGCAAACTCCCTGGCGCGCCCTCCTCTGCGTGATGTTGCCATCAAATTGCTCAACTTCATTCAAACATCTACCGCTGTTGATCTTGTGACGATCACACCTGAACTTTCCGAAATGGCATACAAACTTTACTGCTCCCGTCCTGATAAAGAATGGGGATTGACCGATTGCACCAGCTTTGTAGTAATGAAGTCCATGCGTTTACAGCGTGCCTTTACTGCGGATAGACATTTTGAGCAGGACGGGTTTTTACTTTTATTGAAATGACTTACCTTCCACACCACTCAATTGGAAACAATCGGAACAATTGGAACAATTGGGGACCACGATTTATGCCAAGATTGCCTGGGAAATCGTGGTCTGTCCCCGTTTTACAAGTCTACCGTGTCTGACAACCCGGATAAAAAAACTTGCAAGACTGGAAGTGACAGTATAGTATCACTATTATGAAAATAGAAATTGTTACAACACTAAAACGCCAAGCTACCAAGATATTAGCCGAATTACATGACACCAAAGAACCAGTCTTAATAACTGAGCATGGTAAACCATCTGCATATCTCATTGACGCCAATGACTATGATTTAATGCAAAGGCGCATGCAAATTTTAGAAGGACTATCTCGTGGAGAAAATGCTGTCTTGGAAAAGAGAACATGTGGTCATGATGAGGCAAAAGCAAAATTGAGTAAATGGCTCAAATAATCTGGACAGAGCCTGCTTTAGCTGACCTCAATGACATTGCTGAGTATATTGCTCTTGATAAACTTGGAGCTGCGAAATATTTGGTAAAAAAAGTATTTTCAAGCGTTGAGCGCCTTGAGGATTTTCCTGAATCAGGTCGTGTTCCTCTTGAATTGATGAAATCAAGATACCGTGAAGTCATTGTTGGGCCTTGCCGTATTTTTTATCGCTATACTCAAGACAAAGTCTACATTCTTTATGTTATGCGCAGCGAAAGAAAACTTCGGAAATATCTGCTTGCTGATAGAACGTATAATATCAACGCTCGATCCAGTGACTTGTGACAGAAGAAGGTGAACTAGGGGCACTTCCCACATTCTTGTTGTTAATATGAAAATCGGACGGTACTATCTCGCCCATGATGCGGCAAGTTCATCGGCCCGCGCCTTATTTCCTGCGTTGTGCTCCAAAAAAAGAATATGAAAAGAATATGGGACAGACCAGGTTTTTTACTTGGCGCCGATGTGAAATTGTGGCTTGACAGAAAGCATGCCAAGACGAGCACGCCTTATATATTCCGGAGTTCCTTTTCACATCATTCAGCGAGGCAACAATCGCCAAGCATGTTTTTTTTTGCGGATGACGATTATCTTTTCACATGCTGGTTGTGAACACCCAGGCGAATACCCTTGGTCCAGTTACCGCGCTAACGCTCAAGGAGAAATCTGTAAGGTCACAAAACCTCATACTCTTTACCGGCAGCTGGGTGCAAAAAAGTCAGAAACACAAACAGCCTACAGAGAATTATTTCGATATCAATTGGAGTCTAGTGTGGTAAATAAAATTCGCAAAGCTACTAATGGTAATTTTGTTCTTGGCAATGACCGATTCCAAAAAGAAATTGCACAGGCACTAGGGCGACGAGTGGTACCTGGAGTTGCCCGGAGGCCGCGTAAGCAATAAGTTTGCCTGTAAAAGCGTGGTCTGCCCCCGTTTTATTCCGAGAAAGGCATGAAACATAGATCAATGACCGCCGTAAATTTTACATCGGTGCCCGATCATTAAAACGAGGACAACAACGTCCTCTTCTTGAATTTCGCAGATCAGCCGATAGTCTCCGACTCGATATTTCCAACGACCGGTCAATTCACGTCGCAATGCTGCGCCAAAGCGGCGAGGGTCTTCAATTGTAGAGATTCTCTCTCTCATATATTGAATGATCTCTTTTTGTGTTTGTACGTCAAGCTTGGCTAACTGTTTTTTTGCAGTTTCCGTAACTTTAACCTTCCAGGCCAAGTTCCTTCTCCAACTCGTCAAGAGTGTAAGTTTGCTCAACTCCGCTGTCGACGCGGTTAAGGATTTTAGAGGAAAGATAGGTCGCCTCTAAATCGTCTAAGTGCTCAAGAATAGCCTCCCGCGCGTAAAACGACTTTGAACGGCCGGATTTTTTGGCCAGGCTCTCAAGCCGTTGTTCGATGTCTTTGGGTAAACGTAATGCTAACATGGTTTCTTCCTCCGAATGCTATACATGTATACACAATTATAGTGTTTTAATGATATTTATCAACCAGCAAATCAATAAACTGATTAATATCACGAAATATTTTCGTCAAAAGAGCTCGTTTCCTCCCCTTATATCGCCTTTTTTGTAGTCAAAATGGGGGTTATAAAAAGAGGAAGACTCTATCTAAAATTATCAACTGCCGTGGTGCTGTTACACCTGACATGGCCTTGAGGTTATCTCGTGCTTTCGACACCACCCCTGAGTTATGGCTGAACCTGCAAAAAAAATTATGATCTTTGGCATGCAGCGCATGATTCAAAATCTTGGAAAACCGTAAAACCTATTTTCCATGAAACTATGCCAAATCACATATAGACAAAAGCGAACCATCGCATTGAGCTGAGCGGAAGATGATCGGGATTTTTTTTCTGCACGAGGTCAGGGGTAGGGCCTCTCAATGCAATTGTTCTGTATCTTCCTTTTTCCCTCTATAGTATTTGAGAAAATCGGTGGGAGAAAAAAGCTTCATACCTTGCAAATAACTTTTTGGAAAATGCGCTTTATTACCTGTGCCCAGACAAGATACCTTTCCTGCAATGGCTACTTCTAAAAATGGCTCGTCATCTTGATCAGGTAATGGATTTGGTAATGGTTGGGTTGGATAGACTTGACCAGCATGTTGTATGTAATCAAGCAGTGCGGAAATATGCTCAGGGTCGAACTGAAAGCGGGGACGAAGAAGAACATCTCTATATTCTGCCAAAACCCTCGCATCGTAGCATAAAACAAGTTGCCCCGATGAAACCATCCTTATGATTTCACCACTCGTCCCAAATGGGGTGAGCAGGCCGGAAACCAGAACGTTCGTATCCAAGACGATTTTCATTTTTTTCTCTGTTTTCGAACAGCTATGATTTCTTTGTCAATTTCTTTCATTGTGAGATTGCTAGTGCCTTTGACGGCTGATTTATATTGAAGCGCTGCCACAGCTTCTATGGCGCGAGCCCGTCTAAATGCCGACAATACCTGTTCTAAATTATCTTCATTTATGGAGCTAAGAATTGCGATGGGCCTCCCATTGCTGGTCAGAACCATCTCTTTTTCTTCAGGCAACTCCTTCCATATTTGAGAAGATTTTCCCTTTAAGTCACGCACACTCAGGAATTTCATAAAAAGACCTCCTTTTTGAGTCTCAATAGTATATTCATTTGTATTCTCAACTGGGATGCAAGTCAAGGTGCATAATTATTGTAAAATCATGAGCGAATTCGGACGACTTCAAGTGAAGCATATAGTGAATAAGACAAGAAGCTTATAGAGTAAGCCAAGAACGGAGGATGTTATTTTACCAATTTCTTACAATAGATGACTTTGCCATCATCGGGGCCGTAAAAATCAGCCAATATGGTCTCAAGATGGTAGCCGAATCGTTCATAAAAGGTTCGAGTGGATATATATTGGGGGCGCTGAGAGGTATCAATATAGATCCGCTCACCACCATTTTTTTTAATATTACGCTCTGTGTTCTGCATTAGCTGGTTCCCAACTCCCCTTCCCTGGTAGTCTGGATGAACAGCTATCCAGTAAAGGTCATAACTGTTTTTTGTGCATGGAATTGGGCCATAACAGGTGTATCCAACAACACGCCCATAATGTTCAGCTAACACGAAGAAATAACCGCTGGCATCACCCTTCGACAGCCTCTCCTCCGCGAGTTCTACAGCCAGTTCGACTTCATCGTCATGAAAGAATCCTGTCGAGGCGACGATCTGCTTAAGGCGCTGGCAATCTTCTGCTGCAATTTCATAGCGTAATTTAAGACCATGCAGCTTGTTTTTCTGTTCATGTTTGGAGTTGGCCCATTTACGGACGGCATCACTAAGGCCAGAGAAAAAAGAGCGCGCATTTTTTCCCAATGTTGCCGTACGATAGCCACCTTCCTGAACGACTACGGTGGGCAACCCAAGAGAACCAATCACCTCACCATTAATTCGAAAATCACGAGCTAAAAGATTCCAGGTGCCGGTCGGATCACCCTTGGCAGGATCAAGGCCAAGAGCAACAACCAGAAAAGCTGGATGAAAGGCTTCAATACGATTAAGTGCCTTAACCAGGGCCTTGCGATACCCTTCGCCGTCGAGTTTTTCCGGCAAAGGTAAATTGAGATTAAACCCTTCACCCTCTCCCTCGCCTGTCTCTTCGGCAAAACCAGCAAAATACGGATACGCAAAACTTGGGTGACCGTGCAACGAAATAGTCAGGATATCCGAACGACGGTAAAATATATCCTGCTGTCCGTTGCCATGATGATAATCGATATCGAGAATGGCTACTTTGCCATATTGACTCAAATATTGGGCGGCAACGGCGTTGTTGTTAAAGTAGCAGAATCCACCAAACACACTGTTTTCGGCATGATGCCCCGGAGGCCTTACCAGGGCATAGGCAAGTCTCCTGCCATTAAGAACTTCCTGGGCAGCGGTAAGAGCACAGTCCACAGCTCGGCGGGCCGCCAGGTAGGCATTTTTGTTAATTGGTGTAAAAGTATCGAAACAGTAATACCCGCTGAGAACTGATGGTTCCTTCGGGGGGCGGGTCTTATTTCGAATTGGAAAGATATAGGGATAGAGAGATTTCCCCTCAGGAACCTCATTACAAGCACGCTTAAGGTAGTTAACAAAGTCAGGGGCATGAACTTCGTGGATATGTCTCTCAGGAAAGGCTTGAGGGTTAATTTTACTAAAAAGACCGCTTTTATCGAGCTCAGAGACAATATTTTTTATGCGAACAGGAGATTCGACATACCCTCTATCGCTTATATGATGAATATCGTGCTTATCATTAATGACCAGGGCAATATGTTCAAAGTCCAAAGCATCAACATTATTGACAACGGCATCGGGCTTGACATAGCGAAATTCTCGTAAAGAAACCGGATTTTCCCGGAACCCATCGACCACTTTCGTAACATATTCTGCCGGGCATAACTCTGCATATTTACGTTCCAAAATTGCCCGCACCACCTTACGTGCAAAAGCACGATGTGGTGGTTTCTGCTCTTTTAGTCCGTCATAAACCAGGTACGGCATGCAACTATCACCGGGGTTAACCGGAAGCTCATAGCCAGTATTTATTAATGGCCTTGCCCCATACTGTTCATAAAAACGAAGCCGTGCCCGATTTTCTTTAAGCAGATTTTTATCTGAACATTCCTTTTCATCATCAGGCAGACATTCGAAAAAAAGGCCCTTTACTTTAAGGGCCACTGATTCCTTGCGAATCTGTTCATAAAGAGCGCCGCCCATGCCGGAACCGCCACGTCCGGTTTCCATGGCAATCCAGTCAAGATAAGTGAAACCGATCACGGGCTCATGAAGCAAAAGCGCAAACCCCACAACTTTGCCTTTTCCCTTTTCAGCTACAAAAAGGACTGAGCGAAAACGTTGCTTGAATGGATTCCTGAGTTTCTCGCCGATAGATTCAATTTCCTCTGCGGAGACTGCGTTGAATCGGGAGCGTAGAATATCCTGAACCTGGCCGATACTATCTTGATTACCCGGCAGGATATCATCATAGATACGTCGAATGCGAAACATTGCTATTTTCTCCCTTGTGGAGATGCAACTCCTGCAGATGAAATAATATGACCAACTGCATCATCATAATCGATCCCGGACTGCTGAATAGCTGCCGCAAAACCGGCATCAGGAGAGAGACAGGGGTTAGCGTTGACTTCAAGAATAAACGGCTGACCGTCATGATCGACTCGAAAATCAACTCGAGCATACCCTTTAAGCCCAAAGACATGCCAACACTTTAAAGCAATTTGGGTTAAATTATGTAGCAGATCAACGTCAGTTTCATCAAAATCAAAGCTGCGCACGGTATTACTGTAACCAAAAGAGTCTTCCTGCCACTTGGCCTGATAGTCAACAATACGAATCATCTCTGGAGCGTAGTCCTTAAAAACAATCTCAGCCGGTGATAGAACTCGTACCCCCTCCGTAAAGTTTAACAACGAAAGGTTAAACTCTCGCCCATCAATATATTCTTCCGCAAAACAGCTTCCGCCCAGCGCTGCCGATCGTTTATTCATCTCTGATTTCAAGAAATTTCGAGATTCAGCAACAAGCACTGAATCGGCATCGAGCCCAAGCGAGGCATGTTCCCAGAGAGATTTTATGATCCAAGGCCGTGGCACAAATTGCTTAGACGATTCAGCTAGCGGTGCAAAATGTGAATCAACACCAAGCCACATAGGAGTTGGCAAGGCATTCTGCACCATGATTTCCTTGGCAAGGGTTTTATGTGAACTTAAAAAAATCGCTTCAGCTGAGGAACCTGTGTAAGGAATCCTTAAGGCATCAAGCAGTGCAGGAAAAAGATGAATGAGGCGTCCATGGCCCTCCAGATCCTCTACCAGGTTAAAAACAAGATCCGGTTTTTCTTCAAACAGCCGTTTGCTAATTGTTTCAAGGTTCAGACTGCAAGTAAGAGTAAGGGTTTGGTGACCAAGCGCAACCAGAGCTTTATCAATGGCGTCAGCCTGAACCAGAACATCAGTGGCATCAGGGGCATCTTTACTCTGTATCTGATTATGAACTATTGCAATTTTCACTTAGCAATTCTCTTGCTGGCCGATTCAATGATGTCAGCAATAAGGCTCTTGTAGCTCTTGCCAACTTTAGTACAGATGATCGGCAGATCAGAATGTTCAGGATGAATACCGGCCAGAGGATTAACTTCAATAAATTGAGGTTTACTGTTTGCATCACACCGAATGTCAATCCTGCCTGCATCACGACAACCAAGGGCTTTCCAGGCATCCAGAACAATTTTTTCCGCCCCGGCCACAATAGTATCCGTATCACCGTTGACCAGTCTATATTCAACAAGCTCTTCACAGTTCTCTTTGTTAATGTACGAGTAGACTCCCTGTTCAGCGTGGCTTAAAAGAATTACCTCCATTGAGCCAATAACTCTGGCATTCCGGCCGGTACCAACAACCCCCACTGTAAATTCCCTACCGGAAAGATACGGTTCAATCAAAACAGGTTGATGGTACTGTTTGAGTAAGTTTCTGACTCCGACAGCAAGGTCAGCCCCATTGCGGACAATTGACGAAGGCGTAATACCTTTACCTGTACCCTCGGCAACGGGCTTGATAAAATATGGCGCTTCAAAATGAATCTGCTTGGCGTCATCTTCAGTTGAGGCCACCAAAAAATCGGTAGTTGGTACACCAACGTTACGCAGAACCCCCTTGGTCATCCCCTTGTGCAAGGTCAGGCTCATCACCAACGGATCAGAAAAGGTGTACGGTATACAATAGGCATCCAGGAGTGCTGGAACCTGGGCTTCACGACCAATGCCGTACATGCCTTCAGCGATGTTAAAAACCAGATCCCAGGTTTTGCCCTCAACCAAAGCTTTCGCAAGCTGCTTGATGTGACCGATACGCTCAGTTACATGGCCAAGCTCGGTCAAGGTGCTGTCAACCGCCTGGATGGTCTCGTCACGATCAAACTCGGCGGTCTCATCCTCGCTATATCCCATTGCTAAATATTCAGACCGCAGATCGTAGGTAATTCCAATATTCATTATTCACAACTCCATAAACAGAAACAGCCCGCCAGAAGTGACGAGCTGTTTCGTGAGAAATTTATCAATCTTATTCGCTGACGTCAGGATAGCTGAAACAGCGCTGCTCGTAGTTCTTCAGTATAAGGTTATCTCCTTCATATCCAATTACAGAGTCTGGCATAAGGGCAATCTTCCCTCCACCGCCAGGGGCATCAATAACATAATTAGGCACTGCATAACCACTGGTATTCCCACGTAATCCTTTGATAATCTCCAGACCCTTGGCAACCGGCGTACGAAAGTGTGAAGAACCAGTAATAGGATCACATTGATACAGATAGTACGGACGTACCCGCATTTTCATCAGACCGTGCATCAATTTTTTCATGGTGTCTACATCATCATTGATACCTTTCAGCAGAACAGTCTGAGATCCGAGCGGGATACCGGCATCGGCAAGCATACTACAGGCATGGAGCGTTTCCGGGGTACATTCATCTGGATGCATAAAGTGCAGGCTCATCCATAAAGGGTTATAGCGTTTAAGCATCCGCACCAGCTTAGGAGTGATGCGCTGGGGGAGTACAGCCGGAATTTTGGTGCCGATGCGAATAACCTCAAGATGAGGTATCAGTCGCAATCGTGCCAGAAGCCATTCAAGCTTATCATCATTTAACAGCAGAGGGTCTCCTCCTGAAAGCAGTACATCTCTCACCTCAGGATGCGCAGCTATATATTGGATGGCTTGCTCCAGACGTTTTTGACTGGCATTAATTGAACCATGACCCACCATTCTCGATCGCGTGCAATACCGACAATAAGTAGAACAGAAATCATGCACAAGGAGCAGCACTCTATCAGGATAACGATGAACCAAGCCGTGAACAGGACTCTGGTTATCTTCTCCCAGAGGGTCGTCAGCTTCTCCGGGTCCTTTTTGCATCTCATTAACTGTGGGAATAACGGCGCGCCGAATCGGGTGTGTCAGATCATCGGCCGGAATCAGGCTCATGTAGTATGGTGTCACGGAAAAAGGTAATTTTATCTCACCACCGGAAATTGCCAACTCTTCCTCAGCGCTCAGGGAAAGCATAGTTTTTAGCCGATCAGCCGTGCGAATACGATTGGCAACCTGCCATGTCCAACTGTTCCACTCTTTGGAGCTAATAGTTGGGTAGAATTTATTACGAAATTTCCGGGAAATCTGGTTCTTTCTAACAACAGGTCTTCGATGAAGAGGAAATGGAATGATGGTAGGAGATACTGCAGGGAGAGAATCCTTAAAGATCAAGTTACTGATCAATAGTTCAGATTGTATAGATGGAGGTTCATCAATTTCACTGCTTCCAAGTAACTGTTCCATGGCTGGTTATCCCTATGCTAAAATTTACTAAACGTCTGTCACCTCTGCACACCTGATTTTGTTAAAAATCAACACGTTACCAGGTGTAAAGTCAGGACCACAATTTTTGCTACTTCACAATCTTATATGTACAGGAATAAAAGAAAGCAAGACAAATAATTAACCAGTGAAAATATTTTTGATATGCCTCTTTGACGGACTGAAAGATAGTTATCCCTGAGGCAGTTTACTGCTATTTCGAGCCTGATATTCCTGCTCATTTAAAACCTCAATTTTCTGGGTGCCGATTCTGTTCTCGTCATAATAAAATTCAACATTCCATATCCCGAAAATTTTAGAACTTTCCTGGGGCAACTCATAGGATGTCACCACATGCTGCATATACTTGACCTTGGTTTTTTGTGCATAGATTGAGTTGTCGGGTGAAATCCAGCGAACTTCCACTGGAATTTCCACATTACCAGGCATAAAGTTTATATTAAATAACACGCCTAGAAAAGCCCCAGCCTGGCCAAGGACACCAGAATCACCCTCAGAAAACATCCTGTGCTTGAGCAGGTTGGCCTCAATATCACTCAAGCCCTCGTAATAATTTATAAGTTCAGTATCATTTTTAAATTTCATAAGAACCCGACCATGCTTTTCCACCATAAGATCCCAGATCTTTACCTCACGTTGATCGACTTCTGTAGATCGTTTTGCTGTATCTGATAAATTTTCAGCAAGTTTTTTTTGCCGCTCCGTAATCACTGCGGCTATTTTGCTGTCAAGTCCCTTGGCACTCTCGATATTTCGCGTTTTTCCGCTGTTTTTCACATTATCAAATTTAATCTTTGCTAATACCGCCAGATCAAAATTCGCCCTATTGACATCAGCATCATTTAAATTTGCTGAGGTCAAATCAGCCGAGGTAAGATCGGCGTCAGTTAAACGTGCCCAGCGCAGATCGGCATCTCTCAAATTAGCGTTATCAAGTCGTGCCCCTGTCATATCAGCATTAGTCAAATCGGCATTGCTTAAATCAGCATAGGATAAATTGGCATTACTTAAATCAGCGTTGCGCAGATCGAACCGTGTCAACTTCGCCTCGTTTAAAAATGCATTTTTAAAGTTTTCAACTTTCAGGTTCAGGGAGGTCGTTAGATTGACACCAGTTAAGTTGGCCCATTTCAAA
This sequence comes from Desulfobulbaceae bacterium, assembly GCA_015231515.1. NCBI lineage: Bacteria > Pseudomonadati > Thermodesulfobacteriota > Desulfobulbia > Desulfobulbales > Desulfobulbaceae > Desulfobulbaceae bacterium. Next base: position 36,734 of record JADGBM010000006.1, on the reverse strand, counting down.
TCAGCATTGGTCAAATCAGCATGGGTTAGATCAGCCTTAGTCATATTGGCTTCATTCATATAGGCATAGGTGAGATCCGCTTTCACCAGAATAGCTTCTCGAAGATTAGCATTGGTAAAATTGGCTTTAGTCAAAACAGCGTTACTCAAATTCACTTTATTCAGGTTGGCATTGGTGAAGTTTGCCTTAAGCAAAATTGATTTATCAGTAATTAGAGCGTTCTGCAGGTCAGCCCCGGTCAAATTTGCTTCACTTAAAACGACATTATTCATTTTGGCCCCAGACAATGTGGCACCAGTAAGGTTGACACCGGCCAGATTCGATCCTGACAAATCCACATTTTTCATTGTTACTTCTGTCATATTTGCTTCCGACAGATCGGTGTACTTAACTGTGGCATCCGTAAGATCTGCTTGATGCAAATTGGCTTTTTTTAGAATTGCACGACTTAAATCAGCTTCAACGAGTATGGCTTTGCTTAGATCGGCAAAACTGAGATCGGCCATGGTTAAATCAGCATGAGATAAATCCGTTTTATACAAACTAGCCATGCTTAGATTTGCTTTAGATAATGAAACCGCGCTTAAATTTATGCGAGACAGATCCGTTTTTCTTAGAATCGCCTCTGACAGGTCGGCACCACTCAGATCCACAGTTGACAAGTCAGTGTTGGTAAAATCAGCGCCAATAAGATTGGCCTTATGCAAATGAGTTCTGCTCAAATCAGCGTTAGCAAATTGGGCTTTAAGGCAGTTGGCACTCGTCAAATCGGCCTCAAAAAGTATTGCCGCTAAAAACGATGCCTCCAAAAGATTAGCATCGGTAAAATCTGTCTGGCTCAAATTTGCATTGGAAAAATCAGCCTGCTTTGCATTAACCTTTCGCAGATTCGACTTACTTAAATCAGCCTTAACGAAAACAGCATCGTATAGATTTGCATCACGAAGATCAGAAAGTGAAAGGACAGCACCTGTCAAATCTGCTCCACGCAGATCGGCTTTTCGTAAATCAGAGGTATTAAAAATGGCCCCCCTTAGGTTGGCATCCTGAAAATCGACTCCTCGTAAATCCAATCTAGAAAAATTATAGTTACTTAAATCTCGCCCGCGAAATGATTTTGTCGTCTGCAAGATATTTTCAACTGAAGAGATTCGCTTTAGGTCTGAGGTATCTGCACGTGAGATTGAATCGGCGGGAATTTTACTCGAAGAAATAGTGTTGATATTAGTTGCAAATGGCGTTGAATTTTTCCCACTGATTAAAAGATACCCGCCTACAATTACGACAAGAATAAGACATGATGCAGAGGTTAAGGCCAGCATCCTTTTTTTCAAAAAAAGAACTCCATTAAACGAGGGTAAAACTCTTCTTTTTGGCGGTATTTTGTTATCAACAACAGTCGCTTTTAACTCTGCGACATCGATCATTTTCCAGGCTATTAACACCGAAGTTTTGCAACGAGGGCACTTAACAGTTTTATCTAAAAACTTCGAGACAGCCTTTTTTTTCAAACCACACGTCGGGCAGTCAAATAAGGCTACACCTCGTTTTTCCTTTAGTGCCAAGGTTGAAGATTTATGGTCTGGTTGTCCTTTCTGACCAACGACGACAGGCGCCTTACATTTAGGACACGGCACTGACTTGCCTGCATGCCTCGACTGAACCCCTTGGGTAAATCCACAACTAGAGCAATGAAATTGAATCATAATTGGTTGTCCTGATAATGTAGCTGTTATAAAATCAGAGTGAAAGTATATAATGGTATCAGTTCAATACCATTATATACTTTATTTGTTTTCATCAAACAAATGTCGAACATCATAAATCCTTTACACTATAATCGGCTGATAGCTCAAATTACTTAACCATCTGTAAATTTTCATATTTTTTGCCTTTTTAATAATTTATAGTTACTATTCACTCAACATGCAGGTAGGTATGTCGATTAGTTTGCTGACAGGATGAACCCAATTTTCTTCATATCGTAACAACATTCCACCATCTAACGATGCTTGATTAGCCATATATAATGTCAGAACATAACGACCATAAATCACCTGAACAGCCAGATAATGACCTTAAGAAACAGGCCATAAAGTATAAAGCTTTTCAACATACATTTACCTCTGCTGAAATTGACAAAGGTATCAGTGAGAAAGTCGTACTCAAAAAGCTCAAGGAAAGCCAACACCTGGAATCAAGTTATGAGAACTACCTCAAGAACATAGAAAACAACCCATTAAAAACCGCTATGTTCCCCTGGGACAGTCCTGCTCGGCAGTTTTTATACCTATTTTCCTCGAGACTACCTTCGATTCTGCGCTGGAGTTTTATATGTTTGCTGCTCTTATTTTTTATAAATTTCATCCCTGGACCCACCCAGCATATTGCCGAATTTATTTTTGCCAGGGCTTTCTACGACACTGCCGGAATACCACGCCTGCCGGAAAGTCTTGAAACATACGCACACTCAGCCGAAATAGTTGACGACAACGGGTCAACTATTAAATCGTATGGTAAGCGCAAAGTAACTCAAAGCATACCACCCAATGTAAAAATGGCGCTTCTGGCCTGTGAAGACCATTACCTGCTTCCTCACCCTCAAAATCCCTGGTACATCAACTCCTTTTTTATTCACGCTGGTGTGAGCTGGATCAATCTGTTCGGAGCAGTAAAAGATACCCTCATGGGTGATAAACGTGGCGCCAGCACAATCATTATGCAAAATGCAAAAAAAATACTCGGCAACGAAAATCGTACTATCTCCAATAAACTTGAAGAGATAATTTTCTCGTACATTCTGGTCGCAAAATTCGGCAAGGAGCTGAACCTTGACTTTTATATTAACACCGTTCCAGTTGGCAGTAATATGTATGGGTTTAATTCGGCTGCCGAAAACTATTTCAAAAAAGATCTCGCAGAACTTAACTACCAGCAGCTGGTTACCATTGGCTCTTTTATTCCAAACCACAATCGTCAATTAGCGCTTTATGATATCTGGAAAGGGAAAAGCTTTGCAGATCTTAGCCCAACTCGACTTTTTCATGCAAAAAGTGCAATTGGCAAGATTAATATGGCCCTCAATTACCTTCTTTCATTAAAGGAAATTTCTGCCGAACAACATACATCCTGGCTGATCAGTGATGAAGAGTCCATTCGGCGCATCGGCTTTCGTGATTTCAGATCACCTCTTTATGGTGAAGAAGAGTGGACTTCATGGAATGTAATTCGAGAAGTGACATCAAGGAGTTATATGGTCAGAGGCAGAGAGATCAGCGGTACAAAACTTATACTGGATGAAAAAGGTGACGTCGTTATCGAAACAGGGGTCAACATTGACCTGGTAGAAAAAATTAAAGATATAATCAACCAGTTTATTGAAGACAAAACATTTCGCCAGGCCTTAGAAAGGAAAAACGAAACCCTCTGGAAAAAGGATCTTGAGCTTTACGAACAAAAACGAATTTTACCCCCATACAACAGCTTTGAAGAGTTTATGACATACCTCTATAAGAATCTCAACATTGGCGTTATCATTACTAACCAGAAAGGTCGATTCCTTGCCTATATTGGCGGCAAGGAGTTCTTGAAAGGTTCCCGTGATTCGGTTGATGATGTTCAGCCAGATCCAGAATCCAAATCAGACTCTAATCATGCGGTTATTATCGACCTGATGGATAAAAAAGCAACAATTCCCCCTTCCTCGACTATCAAACCGATTATCGCCTACTATACAATGCTGGCAGGCAACGCGACCCTGCAAAGTATGTTTCAAGACAAACCTCTTGAGTACAAGTATGTCGAAAGGGAAGAGAAAAAGATATGGCTACCCCGAAACTGGTACCCATATGATGGCAAGGGACAAAACAACAACCGTTATTTAGGCAGGAATTACTCTCTCCTTGAGGCCCAGGTACTTTCCGTTAACACTATATTTGCTCGCTTATACACGAAACCAACAATTCGCAGTGCCATGCTTTCCGGTTTCGATCGTATCAATCTTGAGTATGACCACGAAAATGCAAAATACTGGCCGTTCGGCATTGGGGCAGATGAAGTACCGGTTCAGCAATGGCTTGGTGTCTACAACGCTTTTTACGATGGCTATTACCGCCACCCCTCCTTTGTAAAGCGGATCAGGGTTAATAATGAAGTTATCTTTGACGCTGACAGCGAGGAGAGAAAGAATGAGATCCTCCTCTTTGACTCAAAAAAAGAACGTGAAAACGAGATGCAGGCTTTGTATGAAGTCTGTAATCGTGGTTCCGGTGCCAGCATGAAAAGTCAGTTCAAATACCATAAAAACCTTGTTTCTGGTAAAACCGGAACAGCCCCAAATGGCAGAACTTCCTTATTTGTAAGTCATTTCAATCCCTACCTTAACCGTGCTAAGCACGCCGACCAGAATATTTCAATGATTGTAATCGTGACAACCAATACCGGGGGCTATAAAAGCGTTGGCGATTCGACCCAGGGTCCAACCCAGATTGCAGGCAAGATTTATGACTACCTATTTAACAGCGAGCTTCAAAAAATGATGGATACTCAAGTTGACAGGGCCAAACGGGACAACGCTCACTTCAGAAATAATCATATTTATTGGGCCAACGTTAACACCTATATGGACACCCTGCTCAATAAAAAATGTGGGAATGAACCTATTTATAATTTTATCGAGGGCGTTGACAGTTACCAGGAGGCCTTAGAACAGATTTTAAATCCCAACATTCAGATTTACACAGGTAAAAATGATATGTTTGACAAGCTTGTCGAATATTATTGTGATGAGAAAAAACTGATTCGAATGAACTCATTAGGCCAATAAATCATAGCTCGGCTGAGCCATCACCTTTCTGGCTGAGATATTTTGTCAGTATTTTGTCAAGCTGGCCGGCAAATTGTTTTCGATCGTTTTGGCTGAGGGCAGATGGCCCGCCAGTATCAATTCCACTGCCGCGCAAACTATCCATAAAATCCCGCATACTCAGCCTATCTCTCACATTTTCAGCTGTATAGAGTTCACCTCGTGGATTAAGAGCAATCGCGCCCTGATCGACTACTTTGGCAGCCAAGGGAATATCGCTGGTAACAACAAGGTCGTTGATCGCAACTCTTTTCACAATTTCATTATCGGCCACATCAAGACCGGCAGTCACTTTGAGAAAACCAACAACACGTGACTGCGGAACGCGCATAAAATGATTGGCAACAAGAGTTAGTTGCACACCAGTGCGCTCTGCCGCTTTACATAATATATCTTTAATCACGGCCGGGCATGCATCAGCGTCTACCCATATTTTCATGAAACACCACTCACAATTGACACTCGCTATTAAATTAGGTTATCCGGATTAGTATGTTGAGTGCCCTTATCAAGAAAAAAGTCTCCAGAATTTCGTATAAATGATAATACCGTAACTTTCCCTACTTACTCAAAGGAAAAAATCTTTCTAAAATTATGTTCACCTCTATTGATTTCAAACCAGTTGATCTGTGCCGAAAAACAATATTCATTACAAACAAAACTAATATTGATATATTTGCAAGGGTGAGGGGTCAGGGTGAGGGGTCAAGTCCGCTCTTGACTTTAACACAGGGTGAGGGGTCAAGTCCGCTCTTGACTTTAATGGCTATAGTTGATATAGATTTTTTATGTCGAGACCGTTACGCATAGAATATCCTGGAGCCTGGTATCATTTAATGAATCGGGGCCGGAGGGCTGAAGCAATATTTGAGGACGATGCAGATCGCAAATCATTCATCAAAGTTCTTCAAGAAACGGTTGATAGTTGGAACATTAGAATATCGGCTTACTGTCTGATGTCAAACCATTACCATATTTTGGCTCAAACGCCGGACGGAAACTTAGCCCGCTGTATGCGCCATATCAACGGGATATACACTCAGCGGTACAATCGGCGGCATAAGAAGGAAGGACAGTTGTTCCGGGGGCGTTATAAGACAGTGCTTGTGGAGGCAGACAACCACCTCTTGGATGTTCTGAGATATATTCATAGGAATCCCATTTCGGCAGGTATAGTGGAAAATCTCAATGACTACCCTTGGAGCAGCCATCATGGTTACGTGTCACCGGCGAAAAATTGGCAATGGCTGAACAAAGCCTATTTGCTTTCAATGCTTAATGATAAAAAAAGCAGGCGGAAGGCCGCATATATCGATTTTGTATGCAATGGTGACTCTGAAGAGATCAAGCGTTTTTATTCTTTAAAGAACCTGCCGTCGATTCTAGGCGACGATTCGTTCAAAGAATTCATTAAGGAGAAATTCTCTCACTTGGGCTTCCGGGTCGAAGTTCCAGAGTCGAAGATTCTAGCGCCAACGGCAAACGCGGTAATTGCAGCGGTGTGTAAATACTACAAGACAAATCAGGACAATCTTTTTGCTTCAAGACGGGGGAGTGAGAACCTTCCCCGGAATATTGGGATTTACCTGGTTCGTCGTCATTGTCGGGAAACGCTCCCGTGTGTTGGTCGATATTTCGGCATCAACAATTACAGTACGGTAAGTACTGCTGTCGAGCGGATTAAAACCAAGCTGAGTGGGGATAAGAAATTACAAAAATCTATATTGGAAATAGAGAATATACTACATAAGAGCCAAGAGCGGACTTGACCCCATTTCTTTCCAAGAGCGGACTTGACCCCATTTCTTTCTCCATTTCTTTCTCCACCCATTTCTCACACATTTCCACCCATTTCTCACATTTCTACATTTCTAATCCATTTCTCCATTTCTGCACATTTCTGCATTCATTTCTGCATTTACTGCTTAAATAATATTACACTGGAACACCAGTTTGCATATTCTGTAAGTACTTGATATTATAAGACCGCATTACAGGTCGTTGTGAATTATTTCTTTGAAGTGAGGTAAACTGAGTGGGTATAGCTGCTGATATTATCATCATTGTGGTTGCCGCCCTGATTGGCGCGCTTATTGCCCAGCGGCTCAAGCAACCGTTGATTCTGGGTTATATCGTTGCTGGGGTAGTAGTGGGCCCACACACCGGCGGATTTACAGTTGGTGATATTCATGAGATCGAACTCCTAGCTGAAATAGGCGTGGCCCTTCTTCTCTTTGCTCTTGGGTTGGAGTTTTCTATCAGTGAGTTAAAGCCGGTTAGAGATATTGCCCTCTTTGGAACCCCGATACAAATTCTGCTCACTATCGGTTTTGGCTTTTTTCTTGGCAGACATTTAGGATTTTCTCCAACCCAGGCATTATGGTTTGGTGCCTTAATTTCACTTTCAAGCACCATGGTGACCCTGAAAACTCTTATGAGCAGAGGGCTTGTTGGCACCCTTTCCAGCCGGGTAATGATCGGCATGCTTATTATCCAGGATCTGGCCGTCATTCCGATGATGATTGTCCTCCCTCAACTAAGTAACCCAGAGGCCGGTCTGCCTATCTTGGCCGTCGCCATCATCAAATCTATAGTTTTTTTGGCCTTGATGTTTTATTTGGGCAGAAAGCTGCTCCCTTGGTTGCTGGCCCATGTCGCGCAGTGGAACTCTAGAGAGCTTTTCATTTTATCCATAACCGCCATAGGTTTAGGGGTAGGCTATGCCACATACCTTTTCGGGCTCTCTTTTGCTTTAGGCGCCTTTGTTGCCGGAATGGTTTTGAGCGAGTCTGATTATGGTCATCAGGCCCTGAGCGACATTACCCCCCTCAGAGATATTTTTGGTCTTTTGTTTTTCACATCGGTCGGTATGCTTCTCGACCCGATATATCTATTCCAAAACTGGGTACAGGTCCTCTCCCTCTGTTTAGCCATCGCTGTCTTCAAAGGTGCAATTTTCTCCGTGCTGGCGATGCTGTTCCGCTATGTCAATATTGTGCCAATCGCCGTCGGTCTCGGTTTGTTTCAGGTTGGTGAATTTTCCTTTGTGCTTGCCCGATTGGGTCTTGAAACTAAATCTATTAACCAGGAGATGTATTCTCTTATACTGGCCGTGTCGGTATTGAGCATGATGCTGACCCCTTTAGCGTCGGCAATGGCCGCCCCCCTTTACAAACTAAAGAAGCGCCTGTTTATACATGAGCAGTTGCAAACAGAGAATATCCCTCATTCCGGACTTAAGGAGCATGTTATCATTGCCGGTGGCGGACGAGTAGGACAACACATCGCCCAGGCCCTCTCGCAACTCGCTATCCCTTTTGTCATCATTGAGTTTAATCATCAACGAATGCTTGAATGCAAAGCGGCAAAATATCCGGTCATTTACGGTGATATAAGTCACTCAACTGTTCTTGAACTTGCCAAGGTGGATTCTGCCAAACTGCTACTGATTACCACCCCAGAGGTCACGACATCGCAATCCATTGTACAACAATCACATCAGCATAATCCCAAACTGCATATCATCGCCCGGGCTAATGGTATCGATCAAACTCGGGCATTATATGAAAGTGGAATATATATGGCTGTATTGCCTGAGATGGAAGCAGGGTTGGAAATTGCGCGGCAAGCGCTTCTTCATTTGGATATCCCGGTAAATGTTATTCAACAATATACTGACGCTGTTAGACAAAACCTGTATTCACCAATTCATCAATCTCAAGAAGGACATGAACTTTTAACAAAACTTGGCAACATAAGAAACATGATGGAAATCTCATGGGTAACTATTCCACCCGGAAGCCCCCTGGCTAATACTAATTTAGGGGAGGCCGCCGTTCGAACCAAAACGGGGGCGTCAATTGTGGGTATTGTCCATGGAAAAGAGTTTTATTCAAATCCTAAAGTTGATTATATCTTCCAAAGTGGTGACCTGGTTGCGGTGGTTGGCAATACATTAGAACGTAATGCATTTAATAAATTAGCGGGAGCTTCAGAGGTTTAATGAAAGGGAGAAACATGCGAAGATTTTATTTTTTAATGCTGTTGTTCATAGTTTTTGAGGTTGACAGTAACAGTGAGTATCAGAAATATTGACCCAAAGTACTCGGTTAAAGTTACGACGTAGATTATTACGAAACGCAGGGGAAGCTCTTGAGAAAGTTCTTGAGCTCATCGGTTGTTTTACAACCATTAGAATCAATACGACAATTATATCAGGCAATAACACAACGAGTCGTATCATTCTTGCATTTTTATGAGTTTAGAATATATTCAGAACTGTTAGCAAAAATTATTAAAACTATACTGGGTGAATTTACATGGCTAAAATTGGACGCAATCAACCCTGCCCTTGTGGCAGCGGCTTAAAATATAAAAAATGCTGTTTAAAAGATAAACCGATAACAACTACTGCTGCTCCCAAACAAAAGATTTCGGTTACCGAAGAGATTAAGCATCTTCAAGAATTAGCTGTAAACCGGAAAGAGTCAATTAAACTAATTGGGGTTTTTATTTTTGTATCTACTGCCAACGGCGATGGTTGGCTCTTTGAGCTTTCAGAAAAAGATGCCGTACTTGTAGCAAAAGATGGCGTTACGATTGATGTGGATATTGAAGAATCAGACGAAACGATTGAGATAAACTGGTCGCATCAATTTGTTGTCAGCAAGGGTAAGGTCATCACCACCGCATACGCCGACCAACAAGAAGAAACACATGACAACTTGCCTGCTGCAGCAATTAAAGACGCCCTTCTACAGATGGAAAAAACCTTTTCCTCCGATCTCCTCAACAGTATTCATCTGAGTGATGACAAAAAAGAGTAACTGAACAGTACCCTCCCCCGCCTAACGTCCCCATGACATCAGGAGTTCGCTACCTACCTGCGCTTGGTGTCATGGTCACCATATTTATCGCCTCTCACATACCTGGCGATAAACTCCATCCCCCTAGTCTCCTTGGATACGATAAATTTTGGCATGCCCTTGAATATGCTGTTCTTGCACTAACACTACTCTATGCAGGCAAAAAAAAACCGTCATCACGACAGAACATATTTATTTTGTTTTTTTGCGTCGCCTATGGCATTTCAGATGAGATCCATCAGCTGTTCATTCCATTACGCGATGCCAGCATTCTGGATGTCTGGGCTGACAGTGTAGGGGCTTTACTGGCCATTTGTGGATGGAATTTCTACCATCGGCGGAGGCGCTGTCCTTGAAAATTGTTCAACATATAAACTTACCACACAGGCGCTTTGAATCGGCATCACAACTAACTGTAACAATTTCAGAGGAGGCAGAAACAGAGCCAGGAGATTAATGATAAGCGTTGGCAACACTGCTAACATAGCGATGAAGACAAAATGCCTAAAAAACCCTTTTTCCTGAACCTTCTTTCTACTTACCGCCATAGCTTGTGATAATGGCATATTGGTATCTATCATCAGAAGTAGTACATAGATCCACCAGGTCATCATTACCAGACCAGGAATGACCAGCAACAAAAAACCAAAAATAGTAAGAATACTCACCAGTATAAATGAGAACAGATAGCCCAGGCGCTGAAAACCAGCAAACAGATCGTTTAACACTGGTTTCTGATCGTCTCTGACAAATTTCAGAACACCAATAAAGTAGCCGCCAATAATCGGACCAGATAAGAGTCCAATGGTTGCAACATTCATTACTAAAACTATTAAGCTGCCAAGAATCGCATATAAGGGCTCTTCTTTAATAAAACGAAATGCATTACGCAGATGAGTATCAATATCCATTTTTTGCTCTACCTACAAAAATGTTTTTGAAGTTGACAGCTGAGGTGGACATTCATACTGTACAAACTCACAAGCTGTCGACCGGGTTTCAAACATAAAGCTCAAATTTCAGAGGGGAAATATGCCTATATACGAATATCACTGCAATACGTGTGAAGTTAATTTTGAGAAGATCGTTTCATCATCAACTGCAACTGAGCCAATCAACTGCGAAAAGTGCTCGAGTCAAAATGTAGTTAAAAAAATTTCCGTTGGTAATTATCGTCTTTCATCATCAACGGCAACCACCATCCCGTCTGGTGCCCTCTCCGGCTGTTCATCCTCATCGGGATTTTCCTGAGCATAATTCACCTGACTCGTGTGGTCAGAAATACAAAACAGGGGCTAAAACAGTGTTCCATTATAGTTAAACGTACTCAGCCTTCGATGTCTTTTTTTACCTGCAATGCGGCTCAAAACCTCTCCCAGGGGATCACGAACCTGAGCCGTATTGGTAAGATCGACAACACCGTAACCAACACCAAGTTCATGAAGTTCCCCGATATAATCAAGCAGCGAAAAAGGCTGCTGTGAAATCACCTGGGTCACACCTTCAACCTCTTTCAGGAGAAATGACTCCCCTTTTGGGCTGATAAGCTCTGCTGACGTTTTAAAAACATCCAGACTAGCGCGCGCAGTGAGTAAGGACGGAAAGCCATAAACAGTCACTCCTTTTTCTATCCTGCCATTTGCAGCTAAAGAGGAAACAACCTGCCGATCTGCTTCTATGGCAATTTGAGCCGTTCTTAAACCCTGGCGCTGGAGCTCTTCTAATGAATAAGAATTTATACAGTTAAGGGTATAGTTACCGTGATAAGTAACCTTCTGATAACGAGGTTTACGACTTTTAATCTTTTTACCAGGGAAGCTCACTGGCAACGGATCAGCCCCCTGACTCCTGGAGTAATCTTCAAAAAAACCACTCTGGCTAAAATGGCCCAATTGCCAGTCACAATAGCCTTTATTCAACAATAGGCTAATTGCCTCACGATAAAACCTGACATTTGCTTCATGAATTACCGGCGGCAGAGACCAGCAGATCATTTTTGGAGAAAGGCCGGACACACCACTTCTCTTGAATTGGGAAAAGCTGTCATGGGTCAACAAAACAACGATGCGAGAAAAGAAATGGTCTCTGGGCAGTTTTCTCAGCTGTATAAAACTATCTACCTTAAGCCATAGCGGCAACGCAGGTCTGAAGAGTTTTTTATCAATTTTATGCGAGACATCTTTTTTTCGAGAAAAGCCTTTGCTCATGTGGCGCTGTGGAGTATCCACTCTTCTATTGGGGGTTGGACGAGGGAGTGAAACTACCGAAGAGAGCTCATCAGTGATCGTTTTAATACGCTTCCGACTTTTTTCTTTAACGATATCTTTTTTAAACTGTTGCCAATTGACCTGTTGTGGTTGGGCCGCAACGAGACGTGAATCTGCCGTATCAACTTTATAGACTGGATCACTTGATTTGGCAGAAGCGGGTACTTCGATGGAAACCTGCGTTTGTTTGGTGGCTGAACTAACAGGTTTCTGGGCAAGCCATATATTACGGACAGTAAAAGAGTTTCTTTCACCGGAATCCTCAGAATGAATCCTCAGCCTATCTCCAACCTCAATATCTGCCTGTAAATCCAGAACAGCTTTATTGCCAGATATTTGAGAAATACTGCCCATAAAAAGACCAATATTTCCAGAATGATGCGATGAAATAATATCTTCCTGCTGGGGCAGGGAAAAAAATCCGGCTGAGGTTTTCCGCCCCATAGCCCGAGCAAGGTAGCCCTGAGCCGTTTCAAGGGAATCAGCGGATGAGTCGTGGTCAATGACGAGGCGATAGGCCTTAACAACATTTTTAATATATTGAAGACTGCGCATGCGACCTTCGATCTTTAAGGAGTTCACCCCAGCCTCTTGAATTGCCTTCAGAAAGTGGATGCCGTTCAGGTCGTTCATGGAAAAGAAATAACCATTCGGACTGCCCTTGTGTTTGCCCTTCCAACTATATTTTCGTCGGCAGGGCTGAACACATCTGCCGCGCAATCCACTTTTGCCCCCCAGAAAACTACTGGCCAGACACAGACCTGAATAGGAAAAGCACATTGCCCCATGGACAAAGACCTCAAGCTCTGCCCGGGAAACACCACCGGCGGCCTCTATTTCAGAAATGCCCATTTCACGAGCCAAAACTATGCGAGCAAAGCCCATGTCGGCCATTTTCTTAACGGCAAGGGAGTTATGCGCGCCTAACAAGGTACTGGCATGGAGTCGAAGTCGCGGGAAATAGCGTCGGGCAATCGAATAGATACCAAGATCCTGAATAATAACTGCGTCAACACCAATCCCCTCAAAGATAGAAAGAGAAGTAACTACAGCACCAAGTTCATCATTTTTAATCAATGAATTCATCGCCACATACACCTTAACACCATTCTTGTGAGCAAATGAAACAAGGGCAGCTATCTCTTCAAAACTAAAGTGCTTAGCCAGGGCGCGGGCATTTGCCATAGGTGCACCGATATATATAGCATCGGCACCACTTTGAACTGCGGCTTCAAAAACCTCAATGGTTCCTGCCGGGGCAAGCAGTTCGAGCTTATCCAAAAGGTGGCTGGGTTTCTGGGTTTCAGGAAAGGGCTGGGTTTCTAGCAAAAAGAACCTTCTTATTTGGGAAGAAGCGGCAGAACGAAGAAAAAATTGTTTCCTCCAGGTGTAGGCTCATATCCAACTTGACCACCGTGAAGTTCAACAACATATTTAACAAAAGCCAAACCATGGCCACTACTGTTCAGATTATAACAGTTATTCCCCATAAATCCGTCTATGAAAATTGATTGTGCGTCATAGTCATTAAGAGTTGGACCGGTAGAAAAGACATTGAGTTTAATTCCGTCATGACCAGGGGCAAAATGATCCGGCATAATTTTACGCCCATAAGCAATCGCCTTCCTGGGTCTATTGTTGTGATCAATTATGGTCTCAGTATACTTAACAGCATTAGAAAAAAGATTGGCATACACTTGAGATATCAGGCCTAAATCAACGTGCAGTTCAATCTCCTCACTATGCAGATCAACTGGTGTTTCAATATAGATGCCTCGAGATATCATCCTCTTCCGGTAATGCTCCAACTGAGGGTGAAGAATATCTTTGTCGAGTCTACAGTTTTGGGGGTGAAGTACTATTCTACCTTCCTGAAAATGATCCCTTCTGAACAAACTTTCCAGGAATAAACTTTGGTTTCCGTGATGTTTGTCAATCTCTTCATATGATGAGGACAGGTTTTGTTCGATTTGAGTTATCTGACGGATCATCTTGTGACACATATCAGTGTCGCTACCAGTTGAGTTTTTATACTCCTCGATTGTCTTAACAATTTTACTCAGTTCGCCAATCTTATTCCTCAACTGCTTAAACAGGTGCTTATAATACATATTGGGCACGATAACATTGTGCTCGATGTCACTGACTAAATTGTTAATAAACTTAATGTGCGTAATATTCTGCTGAGCAAGAAGGCGTTTACGGAGATTATAGCCAATCCTGTTGGTGTATTTAGTAAAGAAAAATTTATCCGATTTTGTCAGCTTGGCTAAAGGAAAGACTTCAAAAATCCCAATGACACCAACTGAGTCAGATTTTTCATTATTTTCGACGGAGTGAAGAGGTTTACTGTAGATCGGTACCAGGTATGAGTTCGCATCTTCATAGGCGGCATCCGTCAACTTAACATAGGACGGTGGTGACAATGGCGGCTCATGAATACCGTATTTACTGTCACAAACAAGGGACAATCCATCACGCATATCATTTAAGAGATACAGTCTGCTATCAACGTCAAAGAACTCAAAGGGAACTGTTACGCAAATCCTATATAAATCTTGAAGTGAATCAAACTCCTGAGATAAGTCAAAAAAGGTTTTTAATATATCATTTTTCTTTCGACTGAAATCGTAGACGATATAATCATGACGTTTTTGTTTAACCCTTTCTTTGATCTCAGCCAAATCAGGATGCGCTTCTTTTTTATTTATGCCCATAGGAGTGTTCAAAAGACAAATAATAGCGTTATGTTTTGGACAAAATGTATCGAATCGTAAATGAGATATACCTATCTCTTGTCATCCCAGACAAGAAGAACTTCGTCATGTCCATCCTTCTCCTTGAGTAAAACATCAACATGCTCATTTATGTTTTCCAGCACCTCATGACCGACATAATTAGCCTGTACAGGAAGTTCACGACCGCATTTACGATCAATAAGCACTGCTAACTGTATTGACCGCGGTCTGCCAAAATCCATAATAGCATCAAGGGCAGCCCGAATAGTTCTTCCGGTAAAGAGAACATCATCAACAAGCACAATGGTGAAATCTTCAACGGTAAACTTAATATCGGTCATTTTCACCATTGGGTTCTGGGCTGCAAGACTCCAATCATCTCTATACAGCGAAATATCCAAACTACCAATAGGCACATCTGTTTTTTCCTGCTCATAGATAAGATTTTTAATCCTATCAGCAAGATAGACTCCACCGGTATGAATTCCGACTATAGCAAGATTTTTGACACCATTATTCTGCTCAATAATCTGCAGTACAATTCGAGCAAGAGAACGATCCATATCAGGAGCAGACATTATCTGCCGATTAAAAACTGTCACAGTTAGTTGGCCTCCGACCAGAAATAATCTATACCTTTTTCCGTTACTTTATTAACAGCTTCGGGAAAAGCACTACACTCCGCCTCAAAAACTTTAGCGGCAATATCCTCGGGCGTATCCTCATCGGCTAACGCCACACATTTCTGCACGACAATGGGACCATCATCATATACCTCATTGGCAAAATGCACGGTACAGCCGCTAACCTTCACCCCTTTACTTTTAACGGCACGATGCACTTTCATACCATAGAAACCATCGCCACAAAATGCTGGTATCAAGGATGGATGCACATTCAAGACGGACTTCTTTAGTTTTTCCGGTGGCGTATATAATTTCAAGAAACCAGCCAAAAGAACCAAATCGACAGCATAGTCGTCAAGAATATCGTTAATCGATCGATTATCTGCTGCGTGAAAGGCAGGATACCCATACTTCTCGGCCTTTTCTAAGCCAAGCACACCAGCCTTGTTTGAAATAACTACCTCGATACTGCCCTGCATTGTGCCGTTTCTGATACACTCATGAAAATTATCAAGTGTACGCCCTGTCCCGGATAAAAGAACCGCCATTTTCATACTATCACTCCAATTAAGAAAAGTGTGGGTTCGTATCAACATCTACCTTTTTTAGCCACTCAATTATTGCAGTGTCATATTTACTGGTAAGATCAAAAACCTTACACATCAAATAAAAACGTGTTTTCAATGTGGTGTTACCATGCGCCTTAATCTCAGAAATAACCAGAGGATAATCAGCAGGATCGACAATTACGGTGATATCTTGAAAGTTCTTGGCAGCTGCCCGAAGCATAGTCGGGCCACCTATATCGATATTTTCAATGGCATTGGCCAAGGTACAGCTGGGATCAGAAGTTGCCTTATCAAAGGCATACAGATTGACCGCAATCAAATCGATTGGTTTGATTCCATGCTCAGCCATTTGCTGCTGATGTTTTTTATTATCCCTCTGGGCAAGAATTCCTCCGTGTACTTTAGGATGTAAGGTCTTTACACGACCGTCAAGCATTTCCGGAAAGCCGGTGAAATCGGAAACACCAACAACATTGATACCATGCTCACGAATTTTCTTAGCAGTTCCGCCTGTTGATAGAATTTCTATACCAAGATCATCGAGGTCTTTGGCAAAACCTTCTATTCCAGATTTGTCTGTCAGACTAATTAGTGCCCTTTCAATTTTCTTCATCGCGTAACTCCATTATTTCAGATTTTCGGGTAAAATTTATAATAAGGCGCCTATCACGCTTACTCGGCCTTTTCTGGGGGCCATAATTTCCATTGATAGTTCGCATCAATCGCTTTTGCTCACTACTCTCCTCTCGAGACTTAATGCTATCGGGAGTTTCGGTGTAAAGCGCAACAGCTTCTTTTGCGGGTCTCCTTTTATCATTGAGTCCATCAACAATCACAGTACATGTAACCTGGCCCCGTTGAATAACCAGTTCATCACCAATCTGGACTGTTTTAGCAGCCTTAACACGTTTAGCGTTACAATGAACCTTCCCGCCATTTACGGCCTGAGTGGCAATTGAACGAGTCTTGAAAAAACGGGCAGCCCACAGCCATTTATCAAGTCGTACCGTTATCGTTTCGCTCATTTCAGACACTATCAGACTTTAGGTAAGCGAGAGTTGCCAGGTGCCAAAAGGATCTGACTTGAGTGTATAAAAAGCCAAAAATCATTCATTCAGTCCAGCGTCCCAGTTCCTTAATCATTCGATCACGGTCTGGTGCGTTATGAAGCATCATCTCCTTAAAAACTTCATAATATTTGATTAAAATAAAATCAAATTCAAAACCAATTCCTCTCATATTTGAATGAATCAGCTTGCAGGTAAACTCAACACGCGACAACAAAACCAAACTTACATAATCACCTTTCTTTAAAGGCGGAACTGCCTCTAACTCAACAAAGGCTCCGCCAAAACTAATATTACGTGTTTGTCCGGATAACACAATATCGTGGGGCAATTTCAGTTTTGCCTTAAACGGTACCGACAGTCGGGAATGTCGCCGACGCTCTTCGCTGTCTTTCTTGCTCATGCTCCTACTCGTTAATTGGCATTGCCTGATTGATCCACTCGAAACATTTATTCGAGCAGCCTTTCATGCAACCCTGGTTATAATTATAATCTGTAAAAAGGTTACCCTGCTTAACTGGGTCAAGTCACTATTTAAGCAATATACCAGATGAGCTGATTTTGGGGAGCAACCATTGATGCTGGAATCAGGCAATTTTTAACGTTTGAACCGATAAAAGACTCAAGAACTTTAATTTTATCTTTACCATTTACCATAAAAACAACTGTATCTGCACTATTTATAAGTGGAAGCGTAAATGTCAACCGGGGAACCGGCGGGTTGGCAAACTCCGACTCTACAGCAGCGATAAGATTTGCATCCTGAAGGGCTGGATGCCCTGGGAATAATGATGCCGTATGGCCATCAGCCCCCATACCAAGCAAAATAAGATCAAACCGGGGATACCTGTCTGCCTTTATATACTCTGAGCAATCTGCATCTTGAGCTGAAAAATAATCGCTTATAATCTGTTGATACTGAACTGCTGCCTCTGCACAGTTTTTAGCCTCTGTCGGCGCCCTGAAAATATGATTTTCAGGGACAGGCAAATGCGACAGCAACGAGTCAAAGGCCATTAAAAAATTACTGGCTGGATCAGTTGGAGGCACAAATCGTTCATCACTCCAGAAGAAACGTACTTTCGCCCACTCAATCGAATGTCGATACCTATCATTAGATAACACTTTAAAAAGACCAACTGGTGTTCTCCCTCCTGACAAGGCAATTGTATAGCTGTCACTTTTGGTCAGCACGTCTTTAGTGTGATTTTCAATAAAAGTTGCAATCGCGTAATGACATTCATCTAGAGTTGAACGGTTAACAGTTTTTTTCATTTTCTGGAAAGCCCCTCAATCAACAGTTACACATGTAAAGATCCTTATTTGCGGTTTATCCGGATTAGGTCTTAATTGACATTGTTAATTTCTGTATGGTAAACATGATACTGTTTAAAATACCATTGTTGCAGAACTTAAACAATACGGTCGTTTTGCCGATATCGCCAACTCTAAGAAAGACAAGTAGCCATGTCAATAGAACTAGAATTTATAAAAAAAATAGACAAGTTAATCCCCCGCCCGGAGATAGCACTTGAGGTTTTAAAGACGGCCAATGAGTCTGAGTGCAGCATTCCTGCTTTATCAAAAATTATCAAGCAGGATCCAAGCCTTATGGCAAACATGTTAAAGCTTGCCAACTCTGCCTATTTCGGCCATATGCAGGAGATCAACTCAATAACTGACATTATTGTCAGGCTTGGTATCGACACTGTTAAGATGCTGGCGATCACCTCCGCCTCGGTTGGTGTTCTGAACTCTCCCCAACAGGCCTACAACCTTGAGCCAGGCTTTCTCTGGAAACATTCCTATGCCTGTGCCATGCTTTCATCTATTATTGGAAAATGGGCAAAGTACACGGCTGTTTCAACTCTCTATACCTCTGCCTTGCTGCATGATGTTGGCAAAATAATTCTGAACCGACCACTTCAGATTGAAAGCATGAATCGAGGAGAGGAACTTGACCCCAAATCATCCATTCTGGAACTTGAGCAGTTCCTACTTCACACAAATCATGCCAAAGTCGGTGCGGTTTTGTTAAAAGAGTGGGGCCTTCCAGCTGACATAGTCAGTCCAGTCGAGTCCCACCACAACCTGAAAGCGTGCGGCAACAGCTTGAACAACCAGATTGTCTACCTTGCCAACTATCTCACCGAGTCAATGGGCATTAAGGCATCAACACCAGACAGTTATTTCTTTACGGTTGAAGAGGATTTTTCAGCTAATAAAGATCTGCCGAATATTCCATCTTTTAAAGAAAACATGGAATCAATTATTTACGAGTTTTATGAGAAATTTAACGACACAAGTACATTGCAGTTTAGCTGATCTGGATAAAGGAGTGTCAATGAAAGACAAAAAAAACAAAGAACGTCGAGTGGCAAAACGAGTTCCTGTAGTATTTAACGTTAACTACATCCATGATGGTGACTATATAATCTCAAGCACCAGAGATGTATCCGCCGATGGCATGTTTTTGTATACAGAAAACCCACCCAGCGTGTCCGAAAAAATAAAACTGAAATTCAAATTAGGTACGTTGACAAATCTTGAAGTTGACGCAAAGGTCATGTGGGTTAATACTTCAGCTGCTGACCCGAAAGATCATGGCATGGCGGTAAAGTTTATAAAACCAGGGGTACGAGTCAAAGAAGCTGTACTTAAAGTCGTAAACAGAGTTGCGGTTCTCGGTCAATAAGCGAAAAACTGTTCAGCCGGTCGTTTGCTTAGAAAATTATCTCATCTTTTTTCCCGCAACGGTCACACGAGACTGTGCTGTTCTTATCATTTGCCCTCCACTGCTCCCGCATAACCAGATTTTCATAATCTTTTTTTGAACACCCCTCACAGAGACAAACAACTGTTTCATCCTTTAATATCCATTTATGCATAACACCTTTCCAGACAATACTGATTTTTTGTACTAGAGCTAAAATAAAAAGAGCCCAAAATGGGCTCTTTCCACATAATTTAAGAACCTGAAAGCTACTAATTTAAGGGGCAACCCCCATCTCTTTTTCCTTTTTAGCTACCGCCAGTCTTGTTTTCACGGCAGTATCAGGAATAAGACTCATCGAGTCGATACCTAATTCTACCAGGAAGGTAGCAAACTCAGGAAAGTCAGATGGCCCCTGACCACAGATACCAATTTTTTTACCGCGTCGTTTAGCGGTCTGAATTACCATGCGGATCATCTCTTTGACAGCAGGATCTCGCTCGTCGGCAATACCTGAAATAAGTCCTGAATCACGATCTAAACCGTAGGTTAACTGTGTCAAGTCATTAGAACCGATGGAGAACCCATCAAATATATCGGCAAAGGCATCAGCGCAGATGACATTGCTCGGTATTTCACACATAACATAAAGTTCCAAACCGTTTTCGCCCTGAACCAGACCACACTCTCTCATAACTTCGATAACTTTTTTCCCTTCCTCCGGAGTACGACAAAAAGGAACCATCAACTTGATATTGTTGAGTCCCATGTCATTCCGAGCTTTCAACAACCCCTGGCACTCAAGCTCAAAAGCCGGCCTATACTTAGGGTCGTAGTAACGAGAAGCTCCACGCCAACCTATCATAGGATTTTCTTCATCTGGTTCATACAAGCTACCGCCAAGTAAATTGGCATACTCATTACTCTTGAAATCAGATAGTCGAACAATGACATCTTTCGGATAGAAACCTGCGGCAATTCGGCCAACACCTTCAGCAACCTTATCAATAAAAAACTGTTTCTTATCTTTATGTGTTCCGGTTTTAGCATCAATCTGGCGAGCAATTTCCTGTTCTGCAGGGTCATTAGATTTCTTAAGATCCTCATAGTTCAACAGGGCCAGAGGGTGCATTCCGATGTGAGAGTTAATAATAAACTCCTCACGAGCCAAGCCCACACCATCATTTGGAATTTGACACTCAGTAAAAGCTTTTTCAGGTATCGCCAAATTCATCATGATCTTGGTTTTGGTCGCAGGCAGATCACCAAGATCAACTCTCTCTATTTCAAAATCGAGCAGACCGTCATAAACGTAACCCGTCTCACCTTCTGCAGATGAGGCTGTTATTTCCTGGCCTGATTTAATTTTTTTCGAACCATCACCGGTCCCAATAACACAAGGAATACCAAGCTCACGAGAAATAATTGCAGCATGACAGGTACGACCGCCACGATTGGTAACGATGGCTGCAGCAATTTTCATAATCGGTTCCCAGTCGGGATCGGTCATATCGGTTACCAGCACTTGTCCCTTCTTAAAGCTGTGTATATCAACAACATTATCAATAACATTTGCGACACCCTGGCCAATCTTAGAGCCAACAGCAAGACCTTCGGCAACAACCTTGCCGGTTTCCTTTAGCTTATAGGTCTCCATTACTCCTTTAGACGTTTGAGAATGTACCGTCTCCGGTCGAGCCTGGACAATAAACAACTTACCGGTGCCGACCTCTTTGCCGTCACCATCTTTTGCCCATTCAATATCCATCCCTTTCTTGTAGTGGTCTTCAATTATACAAGCCCATTTAGCAAGCTGTAAAATCTCATCATCACTAATGACGTACGAGTTGCGTTCTTCAACGGTGGTACTGATATTTTTAACTGGTTCTTCAGTGTTGGGATCGTTATCGTAGATCATCTTGATCTCTTTTGAACCGACCTTTTTCCCGACAATAGGGCGTTTTCCCTCTTTCAAGGTTGGTTTAAAGACATAATATTCGTCCGGGTTGACAGCACCCTGGACTACATTCTCCCCAAGACCCCAGGCGCCGGTAATAAAAACGGCATCTTCAAATCCAGATTCAGTATCAATTGAAAAAAGAACTCCAGAAGAAGACGAATCGCTTCGAACCATTTTCTGAACGGTAATAGAAAGATATACGTCAAACTGACCAAAACCCTTGTCATGACGATAGGAGATTGCTCGATTGGTGAAAAGAGAGGCAAAACATTTCTTACAGTTGTCAATAAGGGCATCCATACCATGGATGTTCAGATAGGTTTCCTGCTGACCCGCAAAAGAGGCATCTGGAAGGTCTTCAGCAGTTGCTGAAGAACGAACAGCAACATCAACATTAGCACCGTATTCTTCTTCCATCTTTGCATAACTTTTTGCAATTGCATCAACAAGATCCTGAGGAAATTGAGCATTACGGATAATGTTTCTGGCCTTCTCACCACGAGCCTGGAGATTGTGAAGGTCATGGGTGTCAAGACCGTCAAGCGCATCTTCAATAGCTTGAGCAATGCCAGCAGTCTTCAACAAGTGTCGATAGGCATGAGCAGTAATTGCAAAACCATGTGGTACAGCGACACCTTTTGAGGTTAAATGCTGATACATTTCACCTAACGAGGCATTTTTTCCACCGACGAGGGGCACATCCTCAATTCCAATTTCATCAAACCAAAGAATTAATTTTTCATCATGCTTCTCAGACATTACCTTCTCCCTGTTAAGTAATATTTATCGAAAATAAAAAAAACATCTCATTCATCCTGAATACCAATTCATTGAACTTTTTACTATATTATAGGTGTACCTATAGGTCAACTAACTTTAACCTTAGAAAAAAAAGTAACCGGAATCAATTAATTTCTTTTTATAATAACTTTATTTATGTCATTCTATCTGAAAGGTAGAAGATATACAACGTTTCTCAACAAAGATCCTTATCCTCAGCTGGAGTACTCATGATTTCACCCCACAAAGCCTCTGAATCACTCACCGAAAACTTTATCACTAACTCTTCTTCAACCATTACTTATTTCGACCAGATACAAGAACTTGTAAAGTTGCGGAATCAACAACCGGCAAAAAGCCAGTCATATAGTTTATATCAGGAACATATCAACACGGTATACGGTCGCGTTCGCAAAAAAATACTGTCCAATACCAATCCCCCATCTACTTCCATTAAATTCGGCACATCAGGCTGGAGAGGTATTATTGGTGATGATATTTATTGCCATTCTGTAGGTATTGTCACACAAGCAATAATCAATATGTACCAGAGCATTGGCAATAATGCCCAACTCGACTCTGAACTTAACGTAGCAAGTTTTGAAGAAACACAGCGTCGAGGCTGTGTTCTGGGCTTTGATAACAGGTTTGGCAATGAGATGTTAGCAATCAGAATAATTGACGTCCTTACCTCAAACGGCATAAAAGTCTATTATGCCGGCGAATCATCAACCGGCCTGTTGTCGGCCTCGGTCCTTCAGCGTCAAGCTGCTTTTTCCATCAACCTGACCCCCAGTCACAACCCATTACAGTACGCGGGTTTCAAGTTTAACGGCGCTGATGCAGGCCCTGCGAGCCCTGTTTTGACCGAGGAAATCACACGGCGCGCAAACCTTCTTATTTCCAGCAACACAACAGAATCATTTTCTCGCAATAATTCGCTCATCTGCCCAATAAAATCACTTCAGGACTGGGTTGATCTAACTACTTCCGGTGAGCAGAAACACGGTCTTAATTATAAAGCAATCATTAACGACTTCATAAATAATGATGCTATTTGTGTGGTAATTGACTGTGTGCATGGCGCAAGTCGTGTAGACATAGCGTCGTTTTTCAACTCCTTTTCATCCGATCGCCTACAGTTTCTCAGAACCAGGGAAGACACGACTTTTGGGGGAATTGCCCCTGAGCCCTCTACAACGAACATGATTCCCGTAGTTGAAGCATTATCCACCATGCGGGGCCCATTGAAACTTGGCGTTATTATGGATCCCGATGCCGATAGAATTCGCTTCACCGATGGTACCACAGAAATTAACATGAATTATTTCGGTGCTATGGCCTACCATTACCTCCACGAGAAAAAGCATAAAAATGGAATGGTCGCCAAAACAGTTGCTACAAGTAATTTTGCTAACGCTATTGCCGAACAACTTAACGAAACGGTTTTTGAACCAAAAGTTGGCTTTAAAGAGTTTAAACCGGTTATTGATAAGGCCCTTGTCTGTTTTGAGGAGTCTGACGGGATAACAATAATCGGACACACGCCTGAAAAAGATGCCTACATTGGTCTACTGTTAGCCTTGGACATGACCATTACTTTGCAGATGAATCTTGGCGACTACCTAAAGACGATTCAGCAGGAATACGGAGAATTCTACCCTGACAAAGACGGCGTTGAGGTCTCAGAAAAGGGCGATACCCTCATCAATACCCTTTCAGGATTGAGTAAGTACACAAAAGGCTCTGTAATTAAAGTTGGAGAAAAAGATCTTGCCATAAAACAGGTTATTGACATAGACGGCTTTAAATTTGTTTTTGAAGACCAATCATGGCTGATGATCAGACCATCAGGAACTGAACCCAAGGTCCGGTTCTATGTTGAAGCGCGTAATGAGAGACAAAAAGAAGATCTATTCGCTGTTGCAAAAAAGATCTTGTCTGATCTTGGTCTTGTCTAAAAGGGGGTTTGATCAAGCAGCGCGACTTAACTACTTATGATATTTGGTACCGGCAATTATTGAGTGTGCTCTGTAAAGCTGTTCGAGTAATATCAAACGTGTCATGTCATGGGTGAATGTCATTGGTGACAGTGACAATTTATAATCAGCCTGCTCCTGGACTTCGGTAGAAAGGCCGTTAGAGCCACCCACAATAAATGAAACTAGTTTCCTGTTTTGCTCCTGCCACCCAGCAATCTGCTGGGCCAGTCCTTCAGATGTTAACTTAACTCCACGGGGATCAAGCACCACTAAGAAAGCATCTTTTGAGACCGCTTTCAGTATCCCCTGCCCCTCTCTTTTTTTTATCTCAGAATCACTGGCTTTAGACTTTACATCCCTGATAATTTTAAAAGAAACATCGGCATAAGGCTTTAGGCGTTTGTGAAAATCGGCAATGCCGTCCTCAAGGTAGCGCTCAGAGGTTTTACCGACAAAAAGGCATTCAATTTTCATGTATCTTACTGGAGCAGGATTTTCAATTTCTCACAAAACTCTTCATAACTTACACTCTTAGAAATTCCAGGACATGAGGCCTTGATTGTTTCGAAGTTGTTCCTGTCCTGAAGAATTGAAGGGTGAAGAGGCCACTGAGTACACCGCCACGGCTTCCCGGGGTGAATAGTACAACCGCCATTAAAAAAGATACAATGCCCGTCAACTATTTTCATCTGGACAACGTTGTCTGTTTCTCTGAGATATCTCTTCTTAAGTTCGCCAATCGGCAAGCCAATATAAGACGCCATAGTATTCAGATCATTTTCATCAAGTGAAACGGTAGTTTCACCATGGCAACAAAAGCCACACTCACGACACTGGAAAATTCCACCTTCATTCGTCATATAAAAACCCTAGATCAAAATTAATGTTCTGCGGACGGGATTCAGAGATTAAAGCAGCGACAAATTATGAGATAGTCTCAGCCTTAACAAAAAAAAGACTATTAACACTCAATAATGCCATTTCGCAACGAAAACCTCTGAAAAAAAACATCTCAAGCCGTACCGATCTCATCAGAATACAGTGAAATATCAATACCAAATTGCATCGCAGCATTTTTCCATTTTTCAGAGTTTTCAGTGTGGAAAAGAATTTCGTTTTTGGCAGGCAGGGTTAACCACCCGTTGACAGTGAGTTCAGCCTCAAGCTGTCCCGGTGCCCAGCCGGAATACCCTAAAATAAACATATACGACTGAGGGCCGACACCTCCTGCTATATCATGCAGAATCTGCGGATCACGTGACAAACTGACATCATCAGAGATTGACAGTTGATTTTTCCCGACATAATCCGAAGAATATAAAAAGAACGCCGCTTCAACTTCGACAGGCCCACCAATATAAATTTGAGGAAAATCAGTCCCGCTAACCTCGACATTAGCGCTTAAAAAGACCTCAAGAAGTGAAAATTCACTGGGATGATTAACAATAAGCCCCATAGCGCCCTCATCGTTGTGAGAGCAGATATAAATAACCTGCTCCCTGAAGCGGGGATCCGGCATCTGGGGTGTAGCGATTAAAAAGTTTCCTTGTAAAGATTCCATGTTTTTTCTAATTTCATCTAATTTAACAGAGCGACATTTTATTAATTTTTTAATGATACATTGATATGCTATATTAATACAGATAGAATATTGAAATTATTTTCCTGAATATTTTTTTTGTGCTAAGCTCATAATACCGATATAAATTCTTTTCAACTTGGTTGTAATTTCAGTTTTATCGTTACAACACACTATAAATTCAAAAAAAGAGAAAAATCATGTCACTTGATGTCGTTAAAGAACTCGATCGAGTCTTAAACTCTGACCAACACGACCCATTTTGTGTGCTCGGCTTCCATGTTATTGACAAAGAGGCCCGTACCGCTGTCGTTCGCTCATTTCAGCCTTTAGCTGAATCTGTTCGCCTTGTAACCGGCAACACCAAAACAGACATGTATAAGATGCGTGATGACGGCCTGTTTGAAGCGGTAATTTCCGACTACCAGGAACCTTTCAAATATAAGTTTGAAATCACCCTATACAACCAGGAAGTTAAACTGATCAATGACCCGTATCGCGCCTTACCACGATTGACAGATTTTGACCAACACCTCTTCAATGCCGGTACACACTACAACATCTATGACAAACTCGGAGCACAGGTTCGTGTCATTGACGATGTCAAAGGCACTTTATTTCGGGTCTGGGCCCCTTCAGCCAGACGAGTCAGCGTTATCGGCGATTTTAATTTCTGGGACGGTCGTGTACATCAGATGCGTGTCATTGGCTCATCTGGAATATGGGAACTTTTTATTCCAGACATTAAAGAAGGCGATTTATATAAGTACGAAATCCGCACTCAACAAATGAACATTCTTGAAAAAATTGATCCTCTGCAATTTACCTCTGAAATTCGTCCGAAAACTGCCTCCAAGGTTCATGAAATGAATACCTATGAATGGAAGGATTCAGCCTGGATGAAGAATCGGTCACAATTTACTCCGTATAACAGTCCAATGTCCATCTATGAACTTCACCTTGGTTCATGGAAGCGTGATCCTGCCAATCCTGAACGTTTTTTGACCTATAATGAATTGGCCGACAGCTTAGTACCCTATGTTAAAGAGATGGGTTTTACCCATATTGAGCTTATGCCGGTTATGGAGCACCCGCTAGATGAGTCCTGGGGATACCAGGTAACAGGGTATTTTTCTGTAACCAGTCGGTTCGGCACCCCGACCGATTTCATGCATTTCATCGATAGATGCCATGAGGCAGGTATCGGCGTTATCCTTGACTGGGTCCCTTCTCATTTCCCAACAGACGGACACAGCCTCGGTCGGTTCGACGGTTCATCACTTTATGAGCATTACGATCCGAGACAAGGTGAACACCCAGAATGGGGGACATATATTTTCAATTACGGCAGAAAGGAAGTCAGCAGCTTTCTTATCTCCAACGCATTGTTCTGGTACGACAAATTTCACATTGATGGAATGCGTGTCGATGCAGTTGCCTCGATGCTTTACCTAGATTACGCAAGAACAGCCGGACAATGGGTTCCAAATCAGCATGGCGGTAAAGAGAACCTTGAAGCAATCGAGTTCATGAAACACTTAAACACGATAATATACGATCGTTATCCTGGCGTAGTCATGATAGCTGAAGAGTCGACAAGTTTTTATGGTGTTTCCAAGCCGGCGGTAGCTGGCGGTCTGGGTTTTGGCTACAAATGGAATATGGGTTGGATGAATGACACCCTTTCGTATTTCAGCAAAGACCCTTTGTACCGAAAATTCCATCACAACGCCTTAACCTTCTCCTTACTGTACGCTTTTTCTGAAAACTTTGTGCTGCCGCTTTCACACGACGAAGTCGTACACGGCAAGCGATCTCTGCTTTCCAAAATGCCCGGAGACGAATGGCAGCAATTTGCCAACTTACGATTGCTGTTTTTCTATCTATGGACACATCCAGGCAAGAAAACACTATTTATGGGCTGTGAATTTGGTCAGCTGTCGGAATGGTACTGTAAGGTCAGCTTAGACTGGCATCTTGTCGAAGAACGCCCCAAACATAAACAAGTCCAATCCTTCGTTAAAACCCTCAACAACTTCTATCGTGAGAACCCTTCTTTATGGGAAAATGATCACAATTATGATGGTTTTCAATGGCTGGACTTTAAAGATGTCAACAATAGTATCATCGCTTTTGCCAGAAAAGGTAAGAATCCTAAAGATCACTTAATCTGTCTGCTCAACTTTACCCCGGAGGCACACCACAATTACAAAGTAGGTGTTTTAGAAGACGTGAACTACAGGCAGATCTTAAACTCTGACAGCAAAGAATTCGGTGGAAGCGACCTGAACAATCCTGACCTTAAAAAACCCTTCCATGAGCCGTTTGGCGAAGCGCCCATGCATATACGAGTCTCCGTGCCACCACTTGCAGGGGTAATTTACAAACCGGAGTATTAATCAATGGAAGGCGTTGATTCACTGAGCCCCAAGGGTGATAAACTAAAAAAAACCCTGCGTTGGATCACTGAAATGGTGATTACGCATCCAGAGATGGAGCGCCGGGAAATCATTGAGAAAGCACAGATCCGCTATAATTTATCACCAAAGGAGTGTGCCTTTCTCAATGACAATTTTATCAAGCCTCATTCTGCCAACGACTAGGTTTTACTATCACCAGGAAACATCTGCTCAGCAAACTCAGGATACAACGACTTAGCACAATCAGGACAAATGCCGTGGGAAAATACGGCATTTGAGTTGCTTTGAATATAGGCTTCGATATTCTCCCACAACCCACTGTCATCACGAATTTTCTTACATGATGCGCAAATAGGCAACAGCCCCTGCAAGGTTCTCACCTCGTTCAAGGCTGTTTGCAGCTCTTCTATCATTCGTTCTCTCTCTGTCACATCACGACCGGTAAAAACCACTCCTTCAACACCTGGATGATCCAGTAGATTGGTGACTAGACCCTCCACTCTAAAGACTGAACCGTTTTTATGACAGAAACGAATAACGCTCGTTCTGATAGATTTTTCTGGAACTTCCATTGACTGCTTAATGGTTTCCGTAATTAAACTCTTATCTTCATCAAGGACAAAGTCCTGGGGCAGTTTGCCGATCATTTCATCAGGGAAATATCCAAAAGCAGAAACAGCCGGGCTGACATACTTATACTGTCCGTCTTTATTCAAAATAACAACGATATCACTGGATTTTTCGATCAAAGCCCGAAAGCGCTCCTCGCTTTCCCGCAAGTGTACTTCAGCCAGTTGGCGCTCCTTCATCTCTAAATTAAGCTGATCATTGGTTAGCTTAAGCTCATTTTTGGCTACCAATGCGCTGTTTCGACTATCTTCCATCTGATTCGTTAAATGACGAATAAAGCCCCAGGCAAAGATAGTTACACCAAAAATGACTAAACAAACAAAAGCAGCTACCAATGAAGAACGCTTGACTAAGGTACTCATATTGCCGGAAAGTTCATTAAGATGAACATTCTCACCGATTTTTTTAAGATTTATCAGCAGTGTCTCCCTCAAGGAAGCTATAGTGTTTTCATCAGTATCTGCCTGTGTGATTTTAGTTTGAAGTTCATTTACCAGGGTTCGATACCTCGGTATTTCTTCGAGAATATCCTGAACATGAACCACTATTTCACCTGAGGCAGAGGTAATTGTTTCGAGTGTTCGCTCCATAGTTGTGATTGAGTTAACAATTAAATCTGATATCAATAGTTCAGGGACAGTATGTGGCAAAAATCGATTACTTCGAGCTGCGGTATCATCCTCCAAAAAGATGCTTGCCCGAAGAACCTGTTCCCGACAATAAGGAATCAGGCTATAGATCTGTTGCAAGCCCTTCAAATCCGCACCAGCCAGGACGCTCTCAATCATAAGCTCTCCTGTTGCAACCTCAATAGCATTAAGTTTGTCCAAGAAACTGCTGTTCATGACATGAAGCTGCTCATGAGTTAGTCGTAATGTTTGATTTAAACTCAGATACGATGCCAGGGATTCTTGATATTGTAATACAGTCTCAAAAACCAAATCTCTCTTTTCAAAACTGGATAAATGCTCCAAATCATTCACCACAGCGTTTAAAGATGTAAGCAGAGCCGAACTAACACGATCTAGCTCCATAGGTTCATGGACATAAAACCGTATGTCCCGGACATCACTTTCAACAGTGGCAACTAATTCACCCACCAGCAAATGTTGCCTCATCAGCAAAGAGTGTTTTTCTGTCTCACGCGTGAGCACCGTTTGAAAATCACTAAACATTTGAAAGAGGCTAAAAAGGCCAATGCCTATGACAAAAAGAGTCAGCAGACCAACTAACAAAAGTTTATTAGTTTGACTTGTTGTAGAATATCGTTCTCTGGCGTTCATATATTTGAAGATTTGACCTGAAGGACATAAAAATGATTGTGAAAACAACAATTGACAGTCATAGTAAAATTACTGATATTTGTCAGGCATAATTTACAATTAATCGCTAAAACATAAGAAATCGAATATGGAAAACAAAGTAGTCTCAGCCGGTGAGTATAGAATTGAATCATCAGGAAAGTCATTGCGCCTTGAAGCCCTGCTTGGCACGTGCGTCGCAGTGGCAATTTATGACTCAACAGCCAATGTTGGGGGTTTGTGCCACATACTCTTACCGGATATCGATTCTCATGACAATGCCTGGCGCCCAAAGTGCTATGCCTCATCCGCCCTAGCCCTTTTCCTCGACGACCTTGTTAAGGAAGGGGCAGCCATAAATTCCCTTACCGCAGTGGTTGCCGGAGGCTCTCTAGGTTTCCCTTTTTCGGAGCACGACTTAAATCTCGATATAGGTGGTCGTATTGCAGAGTGTGCCAACCAGTTTCTTGTCCGTCACAAAATCCCGATAAAAAGTTGCGAGACAGGCGGCTACTATGGCATGAAAATGGGGTTAGACACTTCGAACTGGCAGGTTAAGATTGCGCAGATGCTTCCCCCGACCACAAAAAAAACCGAGACAGTTACACCTCCAACCGAGGAACAGATCCAAAATGCAATAATCACCGCCAAGCCAATTCCTCAGATAACGCTACAGCTGATTCGCCTTTTGCACAAAGACTATTATAAATTATCCGAAATTACCGACATACTTGGTCATGAACAGCTACTGACCGCTAAAGTCATCAGCTATTGCAATACAGTTCATATAAGCTCCAAAATAAAAATTGACACACTTGAAAGAGCCGTTTTAATCCTGGGAGAACTGCATCTTCTCGAACTGCTGATTAGTACATCGTTAAAAACATTTTTTGATCAAATGGCAGGCGGCTACTCACTGGTTCGAGGAGGACTTTTCAAACACGCCATTGCTGTTGCGCTTTTAGCCCAGGTCATTGCCGACAAAACTCAGCAGGTTGACCCGCAAACTGCTTATACCGCAGGCCTTCTCCATGATATAGGCAAGGTTGTGCTCGACCAGTACGTAGCGTTAAGCATGTCAGATTTTTACAATACCGACGCTGAGACCAAAAAAGGGTTACTCCATACAGAGCAGACTATATTTAGAACAGACCACCAGCAAATAGGTAAAAAGTTAGCCGTTCGTTGGAATATACCTGAGAATTTAAGTGAGGTTATAGCATCTCACCACTACCCTGAAAACGCCAAAGTCGACTCCGAACTGCTCTATGTAGTAAATATAGCTGATATTGTTGCCTCGTGGTTCATGGCCGGCGTTGAACTTGAATCGTTATGTTCAACCGTTGGTTTTGAAAAAAAACTCTCTCACCTCAACCTCAAGGTCACTGATCTCAACGACATTATTTCTCAAGTAGAGTGGAACAAAATAACGTCTCTTTAGCCAAGTCGGAGAAGGAATCCTTCTCGGTCTATAATCGAAAAATATCGTCTCGCCCAGAAAATCAAGGCCTATAAGGCTCATAGTCTGTGTACCCTTCCGGTCCCGAGGTGTACCACAGGCTCATATCTTCACAGGGGTTCAATGGCCAATTATTCCTGAAACGCTCCACCAGATCAGGATTGCTGATATAGGGCCGACCAATAGCGATAATATCGGCTGTTCCTTCTGCCAGACGTTTTTCAGCCATATCCCTGCTGTAACCACAGTTGCCGATAATGACGCCATCGTAGAGGGGACGGAACTCAGCTAAAGTCATGGGCTCCCCCTTCCCATGAAAACCAAAGGCCAGACCATCCATGATATGCAGGTAACCAAGTTTCAGTTTGTTGATTTCTCCGGTGACATAAAGAAAAAGCTCACGGAAATCGTCACAGCCCATATCATTAAAAACACCATTTGGTGAAATTCGTGCTCCAACACGCTCTGCCGGCCAGACCTCAAGCACCGCCTCGAGCACCTCGCGGAAGAATCGGAATCGATTTTCGAGACTTCCGCCATATTGATCTGTTCTGAGGTTCGTGCTGCCGTCTAAAAACTGATTGATGAGGTACCCGTTAGCACCGTGCACCTCAACCCCATCAAAACCGGCTTTTTTGGCATTTTCCGCTGCTCGGCGATAATCATCAACCGTTTTATGGATCTCATCAACTGTCATGGCCCGAGGTGTTTCGTAGGGTTTATTGCCCCTCGGAGTATGGATATGGTCGCCATTCAATTTGACCGCCGAGGCCGATTGAGGAAGCGAGCCGCCATGAAAATCGCTATGGGAGGCCCGACCACAATGCCATAATTGCAAAAACATGGGAGTGGCGGTTGGTTTCACCCTCTCCGTCACCATACGCCAACCGTCTACCATGGCAGTGCTATAGATTCCAGGTGAGTCAATCCAGCCGATTCCCTCCGTTGAAATTACCGAGGCCTCAGTGATAATCAGCCCCGCTCCAGCCCGCTGCAGATAATATTCTGCCATAAGATCTCCGGGAATACGAGCACTCCCGGCCCTGCCACGCGTCATGGGCGCCAGAGCAACTCTATTGGATACAGTCAGTTCACCAAAAGATAGTGGTTTAAAAAGATGCGTTGTCGTCATAATCATTCCTCATTTCTCATGCGGATTTCAAAAAAAACAGAAAAGGCCTTATTGCCTTTCATACCTCAAACAAACTCTTGTATATCGCCCATAAGAACTTGCGAAAGCACCTTTGACAGATCCTCCGTCTGGAAAGGTTTTACCAGGGTCGCACAAAAACCGTATTGGGTATAATTTGCCATGATTGGATCATTAGAATAGCCGCTCGTAACAACGACCTTGGCATCGTGGTTAATTTGCCGAAGTCGCTGAACCGCTTCCGCACCGCCCATCCCTCCTGGTATAGTGAGATCCATAATTACCAGATCAAAAGAGTCCCCGGAGTCTATAGCCTTTTGATACAACTCAATAGCTGTATTTCCATCATTGGCGCTTACTACCTCATGACCTAAATAGGTTAACATCTCTCGAGCAATATTTCTGACCATCTCGTCATCATCCATAAATAAAATTCGAGCAGATTCAGAATCTGTGGGTGTATCAATTGTTGATGATAGTTGAGCTGGGGGGGTAACAGAGACTGGCAGATAGACGTTGAAAGTCGTTCCCTTCCCTGGCAGCGAATCGACCGAAATATACCCATTATGTTTATTGATAATCGAGTGACAGATCGCCAGCCCTAATCCGCTGCCCTCACTCTTGGTTGAAAAGTATGGATCAAATATCTTGTCAATCAATTCACTTGAAATTCCAATGCCGGTGTCATGAAAAGAGATCTTCACAAACTTTTTATTTTTACCATGATAAAGTGATTTTTGATCCATGGAGTCCAGATTCTTACACTCTATCTGAAGCACCCCACCTTTCGGCATAGCATTTCTGGCATTAAGCACGATATTCTGTACAACCTGACTTATTTGACCTTTATCGATATCGGCTAGCCATAAATCATCAGGAATATCATATTGACAGGTAACCTTGTCTCCACGTAGAACAAATCCTGCCGACTCCATTATGACATTCTTCAAGGAAGAAGTTTCCTTGATTGGATCACCACCCCGGGAAAAAGTCAATAACTGCTGGGTAAGACCCTTTGCTCTTAATGATGCCTTTTCAGCTTCTGCCAAAAGCTTTCTTGTCCTCTCCGTGAGAGTTTCGTCAAACTGGGCTAGATTAATATTTCCTAAAATTGCGGCCAGGATATTATTAAAATCATGGGCAATGCCACCTGCTAAAACTCCCACAGACTCTATCTTTTGCATTTTCATAAGAGTTTGTTCAGTTTTAATCTGCTCTGTCACGTCTCTAAAGACCAAAACCACGCCAATAATCCGGCTCAGATCATCCTGTATAGGTGCACCACTGTCGGCAATCGCAATTTCTCGACCATCCTTTGCTATGAGTGCTGTATGGTTTGCCAAGCCGACAATTTGACTGGAGGCCAGTACTTTATTAACAGGATTTTCACATACAGCCCTGGTTTTTTCATTAATTATGTGGAAAACTTCTTCTAGATGGCGGCCACAGGCCTCATCACTGCTCCATCCTGTAAGATTTTCTGCAACTTTATTAAGTAAAGTAATCTTTCCAGAGATATCAGTAGTAATGACTCCATCGCCAATACTTCGCAAGGTTACAGATAGTCGTTCTTTTTCTGCTGCGAGTTCTGCCTGGGCCTGTTTGCGCAAGGTAACATCAATCCCATACTCAATCATCTGAGTAAGATCTCCATCTTGGTTGAAAACAGGATATGCGTGAACCTCAATATTTCGAGGTGAACCATCCGCATCATAATTGACATGCTCTACCATTGCCGGTTTTTTGCTTTGGCGTATACCCTCAAGCGGACAAGGTTGTTCATCGCTATTACAAGGACTATCGCCCTGTCTAATATGACCATAGCAAGTATACTTGTCTCCTGCTTTAAAGCCGCTGGCAGAGTTTGCTAACTGGATGGAATAATCATTAACATCGATGACATAAAAAGGGTGTGTTAAGGATTCAATGATATTGTAGATATACTCATTTTGACGACTAAGTGTCTCTTCAGCCTTTCTTCGTTCTGAATTTTCTTTGATTAACGCAGAAATTTTTTGCTGAATCGAGTCTCGCATATTAACAAAACTATGGGCCAGAATACCGACTTCATCTTTACCGCCACTATCAATTTGCTGATCAAGTTTACCTTCGGCAATCGCTTTAGCAGCCCTGGTCAAATTAGTGATTGGTTGTGTGAATCGTGTCACAATCAGCGACAAAACCAGCAGCACGACAAAAGTTATGCCTCCCATAATAAAAATGAGAAGCTTGCGGAATTTACGGGCATCACCATATTTTAAGTCCAGAGGTACGGTGTAGGCGATAACCCAGTTCCACTCAGGAAAATGTTTAAAAACACACCACTTTTTTTGACCAAGGTATGAATAATTAAACTCACCCTGATTTTCAGCCAGCATCTTGCCTGTAACCTCAGACCCTACCAAGGAGATATCACCTGAAGGCAGTTTCGGATGCATTACAACAATCCCGTTGGTATCGATAATGAACGGATAAATCAGCAGATCAGAGCGGTTATAGTTGCTCTTTTTGAGAATTTCTAAGGTTGAGTGCTGAAAATCATTAAAATACGCCTCCACAAGACCTGTTTTCTTGAGTTGTTCATTTTTCCGCTGAATGAGCCCATAGATTGTCTCGATCTTTTCGGCAAAAGCGATTTTTTGACTTCTGTCGATTATCTTAGTAAGTTCTATATCGGCCATAAGCAGGATGCTTATGGTAGTAAACGAAAAAGCTGCAACAATAAAAAACAGCAATTTGAAGGTGATAGAATCTTTCTTCATACTATCCTTATTCGTCCTCGACTGTATTCAAAAATGTCGCTTGCTGCAATAAATCCATAGGGAAGACAATGCCCATCTTGTTAGCCAGCTGCATATTGAGAAATATTTTGGACTGCGAATTGGTGGCTATCGGGATCGCCTCAGGTGAAATCCCTTCCAAGACCCTGAGAGCTGTTTTTCCTAACCACCAACCCTGCTCCTCAGCAAGCTTCACTTTGCCCAGTAGGGCAAAACGGATATTGTTATCACCAGTTCCAGCAGATGGGATTTTCGTGTTTTCCAGAATAAACTGATCAGCCAGCTTGTCATCCCACCCGACAATACCCATAGGTGTCAGCCAGACGAGCATGTCCACGGTGTTTTGAAGTTTGACATACTCTTTTTTCCATTGGTCAAAATTGATCACAAGTGCGCCACCGGCAAATTTTATATTTAAAACCTCTTGCAAATACTGCAGTTCTTTTTCTTCGGATAAAACTTTTGCACCAATGTACCCTAACCGATCACCATTGGCGTACTGCCTTAAGATATCAATCGTTTCAAGAACAGGATTAATTTCGACCATCCCTGTTATATTTTCCCGAGGAAACCCATACAGGCTCGCATCCCAATTCAAACCACAGAACACAAATGGAATTGAAGAGTTTTTATAGTAGGGAGCAATCAGGTATTTTGCGGCATTATCATCGCTTGTCAAAACTATATCAGGCTTCCACGTATCAATAAGATTTTTGGCGGAAAGAGCGGCACTCTTTTTAAAATTTTCAGAAGTATTAAGCTTAGTGTCCATCCTGAAAAATTGCACACTGATACCACTGTGCGAACCATCAAACGTGCCATCAGGATTAGTCTTGACATTTAAGGCCTTTAACAGCCCTTTTTCTATAGTATCACTCCAGATATAGCCCTCATGATACGAGTTCACATACAAAATCTTTTTTGGTTCAGCACTGATCAGGTTGGCTGTATCGAGGAGTTCTAAGGGGAATTTCACCCCTAAAT